>DASVAW010000160.1 GCA_036376135.1 Candidatus Polarisedimenticolaceae bacterium
CCCGGGACGCAATACGTGGACACCGATCTCCCGAACGGGACGACCTTCTTCTACCGGGTCCAGGCGGTCGGCGCGAACTCGGCCTGCGACTCCCCCGTCTCGGCCTGCGCCCAGGGAACCCCGCAGCCGTTCGCGGGGACGGTGAAGTTCAACCAGCCGGCGTACGCCTGCTCGAGCCTGATGCAGATCAGCGTGCTCGACGCGAACATCGGCGCGGGGACGACGACGGTGCAGGTCTCCTCGACGGTGGAACCTACTCCCGAGACGGTGGTGCTGACGGAAACCTCGCCGGGCTCGGCCAAGTACGTCGGCACCCTCCAGGCGACCGCCTCCGCGTCGTCGAGCGGCGACGGCCTGCTCGCCGTCGCCGACGGCGCGACGATCACCGCGTCCTACCTCGACGCCGACGACGGCCAGGGGGGGAGCAACCTGACCCGCACCGCGGTCGCGGGGTCGGACTGCGTCCCGCCGCAGATCTCGGCGATCCAGACGACGGGCGTGACCGACGCGCGGGCGGACGTGCGCTGGTCCACGAACGAGAGCTCCTCGTCGATCGTGCGCTGGGGCGAGAACGTCCCGCCGGACCGGACGGCGACGACCGCCGGCAACGTGACGAGCCACGTCGTCGCCCTCAACGGCCTGCAGGGGTGCACCGTGTACTACTACGGGGTCGAAAGCTCCGACGCGCCGGGGAACGTGGTCAGCGACACGCGCTCCGGCCAGTACTACAGCTTCGAGACCCTCGGGAACTTCGGCGACGGCCTGCAGCCCTGCCGCGCCGGGAAGCTCACCGTGCTCACCCCGACCGTCGGGTGCCAGCAGACGCTGCAGATGAAGGTCGTCGACCTCGACCTCAACGCGAACACGACCGCGGCGGACACCGTGGCGGTCACGGTCAGCTCCACGACCGAGACGACCCCCGAAACGGTCGTCCTGACCGAGACCGGCGTGAACACCTCGATCTTCACGGGCGCGATCGCCACGACGCCGAACGCGGTCCTTCCCGGGGACGGCTTGCTCTCGGCCGCGAGCGGCGACCTGCTCACCGCGACGTACAACGACGCGAGCGCGGGGACGGGACAGCCCGCGGTCTCCTTCCAGACCGCGGTCGCGGACTGCGCCTCCCCTACCTTCTCGAACGTGCGCGTCACGGACGTCTCCGACGACGGGGCGATCGTCCGATGGGACACGCAGGAGTCGTCGAGCTCGACGGTCGAGTGGGGCACGACCCCCGCGCTCGGAAACGTCGTGAGCGACGCCGCGCTCGTCCAGGCGCACGCGGTCACCGTGCGCCCCTTCGCCGAGTGCGCCCGGGTGTACTTCCGCGTGACCTCGACGGACGCGTACGGGAACAGCCGCGTCTACGACGCGTCGGGGAGCCCCTTCGAGTTCAACGCCTTCCGGATCCCCGGGCTGTTCCGGGACGAGTTCGAATCGACGACCGGGTGGACGCTCGAAGGGGAATGGCAGATCCAGGCCCCCGAAGGGAGGGGGACGAGCCCCGGCGACCCGACGGCCGCCTTCCAGGGAACCCGCGTGCTCGGTCTCGACCTCTCGGGACTCGGCGCCAAGCCCGGCGACTACGAGATCAACACGACCACCCGCGCCGTCAGCCCCGTGATCAACGCCTCCTCCCTCGCCAACGGCCAGCTCAAGTTCCGCCGCTGGCTCAACGTCGGCGGCGGTGCCGTCGCCTACGTGGAGGTGAGGAAGAACAACGCCTGGAACGCCGTGTGGAACTCGAGCGGCGCGACGGGCCTCACCGAGAGCGCCTGGTCGCTGCAGAGCGTGGACATCGGCGCCTTCGCCGACGCGAACAACCAGCTCCAGATCGCCTTCCGCGTCACGTCCGGCTTCAGCCAGACCTCGAACCGCGCGGGGTGGAACGTCGACCGGTTCGTGGTCAAGAGCGCCAACCAGCCCGACTTCGACGTCTGCGGCGGCTGCGGGGGAGCCCCGACCTTCGCCGGTCTCGACGCGGCGACCGACGTCGGCGGCTGCGCCGACACGGGGATCCGGCTCTCGTGGAAGGCCGCGCCGGCGTGGGGCACCGGCGCCGCCGGCACCTACTCCGTGTACCGCTCGACCGATCCGGCGTTCGTGCCCTCCGCCGGGAACCGGATCGCCGCGGGGATCGCGGGAACGACCTATACCGACGCCTCGGCTCCGAACGACACGACCTTCTACTACGTCGTTCGCGCCGAAAACGCCGAGTCCTGCTCGACCGGCCCGGCGAACGGCGGCGTCACCGACGCGAACCTCGTACGCCGGTGGGCGCGCGACGAGACGGCGCAGGCCGCCCCCGGGACGGTCGGCGCGACGGTTCTCGCCTCGCCGGTGAACGACGCCCACGTGCGCCTGTCGTGGACGGCGTCCCCGACCGCGGCGACCTACCGGATCCTCCGCGCGCAGGCACCGCAGGGGCCGTTCACGCAGGTCGCCGAGGTGGCCGGAACCTACTGGGAGGACAAGGACCAGCTCGGCGACACCGCGAACCGGTTCTACCAGGTGAAGACGGCGGATGTCTGCGGCAACCCGGAGCCCTGACGACCGCCCGCCGTCGTTCCGCTGCCCGTCCTGCGGGGCCTCGGCGGCGTTTTCTCCCGAGGAGGGAACGATCGTCTGCGCGCACTGCGGCGCGACGTCGCCGATCGAGGCCGACGGGGCCAAGGTCGCCGAGGAGGACCTCCTCGCCGCTCTCGAGGCCCTGCGGGACCGCGAGGAAGCCGACGACCGCGTGGTGCACCGGTGCGCGGGATGCGGTGCGGAGACGACCCTCCCCGACGGCGTGACGGCGTGCGCGTGCGCCTTCTGCGGGACTCCCGTGGTGGCCGCGGCGCGCTCGGTGAAGCTCGTGCGGCCGAAGGCGTTGCTGCCGTTCCGCGTCGGGGGCGAGGAATCCCTGAAGCGGTTCCGCGACTGGGTCGGCCGCCGCTGGTTCGCGCCGGGCGATTTCCGCGCCTGGGCGCGCGATCCGGGGACCCTCGCCGGGACCTACGTGCCGTTCTGGACCTTCGACGCGCGCACCGCGACCGACTACGTGGGCCAGCGCGGCGATCACTACACGGTCACGGTCGTCGAAGGGAGCCGCCGGCGGACCGAGACCCGCACGCGCTGGTCCCTTCGATGGGGCCGCGTCGACGTCGCCTTCGACGATCTCCTCGTCCCGGCGACCGACGTCGTCCCTCCCGACCTCGCGCGCAGGCTCGAGCCGTGGGACCTCGGGGCGCTCGTCCCCTACGCCGACGACTACCTCGGCGGGTTCCGGGCGCTCAGCTACCGGATCCCGCTGGCGCAGGCCTTCGCCGTCGCGAAGCGGCGCATGGAAGCGGACGTCGACGCGGCCGTCCGAGCCGACATCGGCGGCGACCGGCAGCAGGTCTGGCGTGCGGAGACGCATTGGGACGGTCTGTCATTCAAACACGTGCTGCTGCCGTTGTGGAGCTGTTCCTACCGGTATCGCGACAGGACCTACCGGTTCCTCGTCAACGCGCGCACCGGCGAGGTGCAAGGGGAGCGGCCGTGGAGCGCGTGGAAGATCGTGCTCCTCGTCCTCGGGGTCGCGGCGGGGATCGGCGCGATCGTGCTGGCGGCTCGATAGGGCCCACGGTGGTGCGAAGCGTGTTGAGCAGCTCCGGATCCACGACTGCCTGACCTTCCGTTTCAAGGGTCGGCCTCAGTAGGCCAGTGAGAGGCGGTGGGGAGCGTTGGGGATCCCGGGCGTGATCCAGGTGCGCCGGTAGACCTCGAGCCAGCTCGCCGGGACCCGGACGCGGGCCGGGAACAGGCGCCGCGCCAGTACCCGCGCCCAGCTCCACGGCTCGCTCGTCAGACCCAGCCGCATCGCCGGGGTCGTGGGATCGGGCTTGCGCTCCGATACCCCCTTCACGAAGTTCCGCCACGCGATCGCGAGGTACAGGCGTTCGAGA
>DASVAW010000161.1 GCA_036376135.1 Candidatus Polarisedimenticolaceae bacterium
TGTCCCCAGTTGCGAAATAGGTTGCTGTCCCTATTTTCCGATCGCGCGTTTCCAGCGGACCCCCTGCGGGGTGTCCTCGAGGACGATCCCCCTGGCGAGGAGCTCGTCGCGGATCCGGTCCGACTCGACGAAGTTCCGGGCCTTGCGGGCCTCGGCCCGGCGGGCGATCAACCCCTCGATCTCGGCGTCGAGGTCGGCCTTGGGGCGCTCGAGAACCGCGAGGACGGTGTCCATCGTCTTCAGGGACGCTCGAAGCGTCTCGCGGCTTCCCGAGGGGAGCTCTCCCCGGTCCAGGGCCGCGTTCGCCTCGCGGACGAGCCGGAACAACGCCCCGATCGCCCCGCTGACGTTGAGATCGTCGCCGAGGGCGTCCCGGAACTCCGCGACCGCCGCGGCGGCCTTCGCGTCGAACTCCGGGTTGGAGCCGGGAGCGGACGGCTCCCTCCCGAGGCGGTCGTCCAGGGTGTCCAGACGCTGGAGGTCGGAGGCGGCCTGGGCGAGGGCGGCGAGGGTGAAGTTGAGGGAGCTCCGGTAGTGGGTGGACAGGAGCAGGAACCGGATCGCCCGCGGATCGTGCCCCTTCTCGAGGAGATCCCGGAGCGTCCAGAAGTTCCCCTTCGACTTCGACATCTTCTCGCCGTCCACCATGAGGTGGGCGGCGTGCATCCAGTACTTGACGAAGACCTCGCCGGTCGAGCACTCGCTCTGCGCGATCTCGTTCTCGTGATGCGGGAAGATGTTGTCGACGCCCCCGGTGTGGAGGTCGAAGCTCTCCCCGAGGTATTTCATGCTCATCGCCGAGCACTCGAGGTGCCACCCCGGACGGCCGCGGCCGAAGGGGCTCTCCCAGGAGGGTTCCCCCTCCTTCCAGGCCTTCCACAACACGAAGTCGCGTGCGTCGTCCTTCTCGTATTCGTCGCTGTCCACGCGCGCGCCGTCGAGCGTCTCGCGGGCTTCGAGATGGCTCAGGCGCCCGTATTCGCGGAAGGCTCCGATCCGGAAGTAGAGCGAGCCCTGGCTCTCGTAGGTGAAGCCGCGCTCCTTCAGGCGTTCGGCGATCGCGATCATCTCCGGGATGTGCTCGGTCGCCCGCGGGTAACGCTCGGCGCGCTCGATGTTGAGGCGGTCCATGTCCTCGAAGAAGGCCGCGATGAACGGCTCCACCACCTCGTCGAGCGACATCCCGGTCTCGATCATCCGCCGGATGATCTTGTCCTCGATGTCGGTGATGTTCATGACCTGCGTGACGCGGAAGCCGTGGAGCTTGAGCGTCCGGCGGAGCAGGTCCTCCCAGACGTAGGTCCGGAAGTTGCCGATGTGGGCGAAGTCGTAGACCGTCGGGCCGCAGGTGTACAGGCGAACGTGTCCGGGCTCGAGCGGCTCGATCTCGCGGGAGGAACGGGTCAGGGTGTCGTGGATGCGCATGGGCGGGGAAGTTTACACGGGCCCTGAAGCTCCGTCGGCCCCCGCGTGGGGGAGAACGAAACGGGGCCGCCTCGCGGCGGCCCCGTCGTGGCGTCGGCTGGTGGAAGGGAAGCCCTAGAACGCCAGGCGCATCCCGAGCTCGAACTGGCGGCCGAAGCGCTGCGTGGCGTCGTTGACGCCGTTGATCTGCCGCCCGTAGTTGATCCCCGGCGTGAAGACGATGTACGTCCCGTCGTTCAGGAGATTCTTGACGAGCACGCTCAGCTGGAGGTTCAGGCCGCGCGGGAGGTTCATCTCCTTCGAAGCCTTGACGTCGAAGTTCCAGTACGAGCGGTTGCGCTGGTCGTTGCGCTGCCCGGTCGGGTAGAACTGCCGGACCGGCGAGTCGGAGCCGCCCAGCAGCGCGTACTGCGGGGGAGAGGTGGTGTACGAGAAGTCGCGGGTGAGGATCGAATACGGAAGCCCGGACTGCCAGGAGACGCTGGTCCCGAGGCGGAAGCCCCACGGGGTCAGGGTCGTGGCGTTGACCTTCACGACGTGGCGCTGGTCGAAGGAGAGGTACCCGTATTCGTCGGCGAGCGTCGAGCGGTCGTCGCCGAGCGCGAGCTGGAAGTCCTCGGCGGAGCCCTTCGCCTCCGAGTAGGTGTACGAGGCGTCCATCTGCCAGTTCCGGTACTGGCGCCGCTCGAGCGCGAGGATGAGCCCCTTGTATTCGGCCTGGTTGTAGTTGCCGACGAAGAAGATGTCGCCCCAGTAGGGGTTCTGGAGGTAGAGGTCCGGGATCCCGTCGGGCCGGGTCAGCACCCGGTCCCGGCCGAACCCGGAGCCCCCGCCGACGACCTCGGAACCGACGCCGAGGAGCTCGCCCGCGCAGTCGTCGATGATCCCGTCGGGGGTGGTCGTGTCGATGTACGGGCCGTCGGGAGTGGACTGGACGACGCAGGTCCCGTAGTCCCCCGGGACCTTGTTGAGGTTGATGTCCTGGAGCTGGTCCTCGAAGTTGCGCTTGACGATCGTGGCGCGGAACGTCGTCTCGGTCCAGAGCTCGCGCTCGAAGCTCAGGGCGTATTCGTCCTGGTAGGGCGTTCTCAGATTGCGGTCGACGACGGAGACCGTCAGGGCCGGATTGATCGGGGTGTTCGAGGGATTCACCACCCACTCGTTGTTGAGGAGCTCGGCGTCGAACGTCACGTTCGCGATGACCGGCTCGAGCTCGATCAGCGGAACCGCGAGGAAGATCTTGTCGTAGTAGCGCCCGTACGACGCCGCGAACTTCGTCTTGCCGTCGCTCCACGGGTCCCACGCGACCGAAAGGCGCGGGGCGAAGTTGTTGTTCACCAGGTTGATGCTCCCCTGGCGCCGCGTGTTGACCGCGAAGGTGGACTGCTGCGCCGACCCGCCGAGGTTCGCGTTCTCGCCGAGGTAGGCCTTGATCTGCTCCGCGAGCTGATTGACCCCTTCGTAGGCGGTGAAGGAGTTCGCCGCGATGGTCGCCGACTGGTTGTCGTCGATGGCGTAGCCCGCGAGGTACCGCCGCGCCTCGGCCTCCGGATCGAAGGGGATCCAGCCGTCGGAGTCGATCTGCTCCCGGTCGAACCGGAAGCCGACGTTGATCGTGAGGTTGTTGAGGGGCTTGATCTGGTCGGAGGCGTAGAAGGACCAGCTCGTCCCCACCGCGCGCGCGGAGCTCTGCTCGGGAACCGCGAACGACCCGGCGTAGATCCCGATCGGGTCGAGCTCCTCGGAGCCCTCGTCCGGGACGAAGCTCGGCTCGAGAACGAAGAAGTTCCCCGTCGGGCGCCGCGTCAGCTTCCGGAAGTAGCGCTCGTTCTCGATGATCATCCCCGCCTTGAACTCGTGGTTGGCTCCCCAGAACTGCCCGGCGAAGTAGGTGCCGTCGCTCTTGACCGTCATGCGCTGCCGGCTGTCGTCCCAGGTCAGGGGGTAGGAACCGGAGGAGGTCGAGGTGTCGACGTTGAAGCAGTTGGCGAACTCGAGGGTGACGTTGCCGTCGGCCGTGATGCAGTCGTTCGCCACGCCGGAGGTCGTGGGAGAGATCTTCTGGGTGGTGTCCTGATAGGCGATCAGCGAGTCGACGAACAACTTCGGGGAGTACGGGGCCGTCCACTGCACCTGATAGGTCGGCCCGCCGAGCTCGAGGCTGTACGAAGAGTCCACCGGCGTGACCTGGGACACGCCGCCGTTGGTCTGCTCGAGCGGGTCCGCGCGGACCTGGAACGCCAGCTTGTTCCGCGGGGAAACCTGCCAGGTCAGCTGACCGTCCATGTTCTGCCGCGTCGTGTTCACGTTGACGGCGGTCCCGCCGATCGGGACCGGGTCCTCGCGGTCGAGCAGCTCGTACGCGAAACGGTACCAGAGCTTGTCGCGGACCACGGGGCCCGAGATCGAAACCGCGGGCTGGAGCGTCCGGAAGTCGGACAGCTGGTCGGACGGGATGTCCGTCGCACCGTTCCCGTTGAGCGCCTTCGACTGGTAGATGAAGTTGAACGTGCCTTCGAAGTCGTTCGAGCCCTGCTTCTGGATGATCTGGGCGAACCCGCCCTGCGCGCGGCCGTATTCGGCGCCGGCGCCGGTCTGGATGATCTCGACCTCCTCGATGGAGTCCTGGTTGACGAGGTTGAGCCACTGCCCGGTCAGCGGGTCCTGGTTGCTCACGCCGTTGACGGTCGCCTTGAAGTCGCGGTCGCGTGCGCCGAGCACGTTCGGGTTGCCGTCCCCGTCGGCGTCCTGCACGCCGGGCGCGAGGGTGAGCACGTTCTGGTAGAGGCGGCCCGCGACGGGGAGGTCCTGGATGAACTGGTCGCTGTACTTCGTCGAGGTCCCCTCTTTGTCGATGTCGACCGACCCCTTGGTTCCCTCGACGGTGATCGTCTCCACCATCTCGGGGGAGAGCGCGATCGCCACGGTGCTGGTGCGGCCGATCTCGACCCGGACCTTCGGCATCTTCTGGCGGGAGTAGCCGGGCATGAAGATGTCGAGGACGTAGTCGCCGCCCGCGCGCAACACCGGGAACAGCGCCGTCCCCGTCGCGTCGGTCTGGATCGCGGTGTTGGGGACGAGCTGGCTCGGGCTGCTGATCGTGACCACGACTCCGGGCATCGGGGTCTTGTCGGAGCCGTCGATCACGACGACCTTGAGCCCCCCGGTCCCCGACTGTGCGAACGCCGAGACGACGGCACCCAAGGCCACCACGGCGGCGGCAGCGATACGACGCAAGCTCATGACCCTCCTCCCAGCGGACGCGACGCTCGTGGGATTCCCCCGACGCGGGTGAACGGCTGTGGCCCCGGACGACGCGGACGGCCAGCGGGCCTTCCGGGCCGCCCCCCACGGGGCGCGCGACTATGTACCACCGCCCCTCCGCACCGTCAACCGAAGCGATGGCGATGTATTTGTATGCCGAGCGTGGCTTCCGGTGAGGTCGTGGTTGTCGGCAGGCGCTGCATCCGCTCCGCAGCCGCGCCGATCGCCGCGATCACCCCGAGGCGTGGATGCCGAGTCGCTTGATCTTCTCGTTGAGCGTCGTCGGCTTGAGGCCGAGCAGCTCGGCCGCCTGCTTCTGGACGCCTCCCGTCCGGCGCAGGGCGGCCTCGATGAGCTGCCGCTCGTACCGGCTCACCGCGTCGTAGAACGCGAGGCCTTCGGGGAGCTGCGCGGCCTCGGGGAGAGCGACGCGCTCCAGGACGTCCCGCGGCAGGACGTCGAGCCCGATCTCGGCCCCGCGGGCGAGGACCACCCCGCGCTCGAGGACGTTCTCGAGCTCCCGGACGTTTCCGGGCCAGGCGTACGCCATCAGCCGTTCCATCGCCTCCGGCGCGACGCGCTCGACGTCCTTGCCGTTCTCCTCGCGGAACTTCGCGAGGAAATGCTCGACGAGGACGGGGAGGTCCTCCATGCGACGGCGAAGCGGCGGGAGGGTGATCGAGATGACGTTCAGGCGGTAGTAGAGATCTTCGCGGAATCGGCCCTGGTCGACCAGGGTCCGAAGGTCCTCGTTCGTCGCGGCGAGGATCCGCACGTCGACGACCCGGCTTTCCAGGGCGCCGAGCGGAAGGAACTCCTTCTCCTGGATCACCCTCAGGAGCTTCACCTGCATCTCCGGGGTGATCGTGCTGACCTCGTCGAAGAGGACGGTCCCGCCGTCGGCGACCTCGAGCAATCCCTGCTTCGCCGCGTTGGCGCCCGTGAACGCCCCCCGCATGTGGCCGAAAAGGTTGTCCTCGAGCAGGTCGTTGGGGATGCTGTGGCAGTTGACGACCACGAACGGGCGGTTCGTGCGTGGGCTGCGCCTGTGGATCGCCTGCGCGACGAGCTCCTTGCCGGTTCCGCTGTCCCCCTGAATCAGGACGGTGGCACGGCTGGGCGCCACCTGCTCGATGAGCCGGTAGACCTCCTGCATCGCGCGCGATTTTCCGACGATCTTCTCGAACTTGAAGCGGCTCTCGAGGGCGCGCCGCAGATCCTTGTTCTCCTCGCGCAGGCGGGTGGTCTGCACCGCCTGGCCGACGAGATGGCGGACATCCTCGTTCTTGAAGGGCTTGGTCAGGTAGTGGAACGCCCCCGCCTTCATCGCCTGGACGGCGTTCTCCACGGTGCCGTAGGCGGTGATCATGACGACGGCGGTGTCGGGGCTCGCCTCCCGGATCCAGCGCAGGACATGCAGGCCGTCGGCGTCGGGGAGCATGACGTCGAGGAGCACGGCGTCCCAGGGCCCCCCCGACTCGATCTCCGCCCGTCCCGAGGCCGCGTCGGGGGCGGAGACGACCTTGTACCCCTCGCGGGCGAGGAGCGTCCGGAGGACGTCCACGACGATCGGCTCGTCGTCGATCACGAGGACGCGCCCGGCTCCCGACGGCGACGAGGTGGTCGTCATGGCGGCGGATCGTAGCGAACGGGGAGCGGAAGCCGCCAGCGTCAGCGGACGGCCCCCTCGGCGGCGCGCTCGCCGCCGGCGATCGCGGGGAGGTCCACGCGGAAGCGGGTGAAGGTCCCCGGGAGCGATTCCACCTGCATCTCGCCGTCGTGCTCCCGGACGATCCCGTAGGTGATCGACAACCCCAGACCCGTCCCCTTCCCCCGTCCCTTGGTGGTGAAGAACGGGTCGAAGATCCGCGGGAGATCCTCCTCGGCGATCCCGGCCCCGTCGTCTTCGACCTCGAGGATCACGCGGTCCCCGCGGCACGAGGTCGCGATCGCGATCTTCCCTTCCCCGTCCACGGCGTCGCGGGCGTTGAGCAGGAGGTTGAGGAGGACCTGCTGGAGCTTGCCGCGGTGCCCGGCGACCGGCGGCACCAAGGGATCGAGCCGGGTCTCCAGGCGGATCCCCTTGCCGCGGATCTGCGGCTCGAACAGCCGGACCACCTCGCGCACGGCGTCGTTGAGGGCGATCGGCTCGAGCGCGGCCCGCTCCGGCCGGGCGAGGTTGAGCAGCGAGTTGGCGATGTCCGAGGCCCGGCGGCTCTGGACCTCGATCTTCTCGAGAGCCTCGCGCCTCGGGTCGCCCTCGGGAAGATCCTCGAGGAGCATCTGGGTGTAGCTCGAGATCCCGGTCAACGGCGTGTTGACCTCGTGGGCGACGCCCGCCGCGAGCAGCCCAAGCGAGGCGAGACGCTCCTGGCGCAGCATCTGCTCCTCGAGCTTGACGCGCTCGGTGGCGTCGTCGAACGTGACCACGCGCGCGCCGTCCCCGCCGTCCCCCGACGCCGCCGAAACCGCGAGGTTCACGACGATCCGCTGACCGACGCGGTTGACGAGGGCGTGCCGGTACAGGCGCGCCTCCTCCCCCGCGGGGGTCGCGGCGATCTCGCGCTCGAGGGCGCGGATGGTGTGCAGCGGGAATACCTCCTGGAGCGACCGTCCGAGCGCTTCCTCCTTGGGAAGACCGTAGATCGCCTCGAGGGTGCGGTTCCACGCGAGGATCCGGCCGCGCGCATCCGCGAGGAGCAGACCGACGCCGCTCGACTCCAGGATCCGCTCCTGACGCGACCTGAGCGTCTCGACCTCGTCGGCGTGCTGGCGCACCTCGCGCACCAGGCGCGCGGCCTCGATCGCCGTGGCGGTCTGGGAGCAGAGGGTCGCGAGCAGGGCGCGGTCCTCGCTGGAGAACGGAGGGTCGAACGGACCGCGGTCCGAGACGGCGAGGACGGCGCGGACCCGTCCCTTCACGCGCATGCCGAAAAGATGGCGCGCCCAGGGGGCGGACGGAAGCCCCGACTCGGCGCACGGCACCGCAGGGCCGCGCTCGAGCCCCTCGAGGGTCGCCTTTTCCAGCGAGAACCGCTCCCCCGCGGCGCCGGGGCGCGCGGCGTCGAACTGCCGGCCCGCGCCGCGCACGTAGACGCGCGCGTGCGGTACCGCGAGCGTCTCGCGGACGCGCTCCTCGAGGCGATCGAGCAGCGCGGGGAGGTCCATCTCCGCGTTGAGCTCGCGCCCCCACTCCAGCAGCGTCGCGCGGTAGCTGTAACGCGCCCGGTAGAACGCACGGTCGACTCCCGCCCGCACCCCGTGGCGCAGCTTGGGGTAGAGGACCGCGGTCACCAGTGCCGCGAGGAAGGTCACGAGATCGGGGGGGAGCGCGAGGTCGTCGACGAGCCGCCTGAGCACCAGAAGGGCCGCGGCGTACGCGCCGACGACGACGAACGCCAGCGTCACCCCGGCCAGGCCGCGCCGCAGGAGGAGGTCGAGGTCGTGCAGGCGATACCGCGACAGCGCCGCGCCGAACGCCGCCGGGACGAGGAGCATCGGGAGGGCGAAGAGGTCGGCCCAGTCCGGGACGTTTGCCCCGAGCCCCCACGGCGTGACGTAGAACGCGACGAACGGACCGAGCCCGATCCCCAGCCCCCACAGCATCCACCGCATCTGCCCCCGGTGGAGCATCG
>DASVAW010000162.1 GCA_036376135.1 Candidatus Polarisedimenticolaceae bacterium
GAAACCCGGGAGCAGTCCGAAGTCCGGCGGCAGCACTCCGTTCCTGCGGCGAGCCGCCACCCACGACGCGAGTTTGGCCGCCTCGACCGGGTCGGGCTCCGCCGAACGGAAGCGCTCGGCGAGGCGCTCGGCGCGCGCGAAGTCGCCCGCGCGCACGGCGGCCGCGGCGATCGAGGGGCAGGTCGCGCGCTCGAGGCGGTGCGCGACCTCGGGAGCCGCGGCGATCGCGGCCTGCAGCACCGCCTCCGCCGCCGCGGGCTCGTCCGCTTCCACGTGGGCGACGATGCGCTGCACCGCCGCCGCCTGCAGGCGTTCGCGCGAGCTCGTGGACGGGCCTACAGCCGCGCACTCGCGCTCGGCGATCGCGAAGGCCTCGTCGAAGCGGCCGGACTCGTAGGAATCGGAGAAGGCGCGCGCGAAGCCGGCGCGAAGCGTCACCGAGCGCGCGGCGAGCCCCGGATGCAGCCTCGCGGCGCGCGCGAACGCCTCCGCGGCGCGGGTTCCCTCGCCCCTCTCGACGAGGGCCTCCCCGCGCACGTGCCAGACGAACGCCGCCGCGCGCTCGACGGGAACCGGCGGCTCGACGTCGCGGTACTGGTCGTAGAGGGCCCCGACCCCCTCCCGGGCGAGGTCCTCGGGCGTCGCGAGACGGTACGCCAGGAGGAACCCGGCGATCCGCCGCACGTCGCGGGTCACGTCCCAGCCGCGCGCGGAGGTCGCCTCCACGTCGATCGGCCGCGACCCCGCGTCGATCCTCACGAAGAGGTGGCGGGGCCCGGCGACCACCCCCGCGTCGAGGCCGTGCGACGACGCGAGCAGGGCCTCGAAGACCGAGGCCGAAACGCAGTTGAAGCGGCCGGTGTCGAGCAACACGTCGAGGCCGTAGGCCGACGGGTCGTACCGGCGGAGGACCCTGTCGTGGACGTAGCGATGGAGCACCCGGCCGCGCCGCTCGTCGTCCCGGGCGCGCTGCAAGCGGGGCGCGAGACCGGCCCGCAGCGCCTCGAATCGCTCCGCATGGGCCGCGCGACGCGCGGGGTCGTCGACGCCGGAGGCGACGAGGACCTCGTCCAGAGCGGCACGCCACGCCGGGGCGGGAGTGGCGGCGCGTGTCGGGGTGGCCGTCGCGAGCGTGACGGCGAGCAGGATAAGGGCGGTGCGCGGCATTCCGGGGAGGCTCCTCGGAGGTGGTGACGCGCCGCAATATGGGTCCCGGAAATCGTGGCGACAAGCGACCGATTCGCTCTCGGGATTACGGTTTCGAACGGTGTTCAGCGCGTCTGGCGCGCGAGGCGCTCCACCTGCTCGAGGTAACGCGCGATCTCGTCCCGCGGCTTGATCTCCTGCGCCCGCTTGAGCAGCGGAATCGCCTCCTGGTACTTCCCCTGCCCGGCGAGCAGCTGCGCGAGTCGCGTCTTCGCCTGCCCCTCGAACGCGTCGATCCCCGCGGCGCGCTCGTAGAGGAGTCTCGCCCGCTCGACGTCGCCGGCCTTCGCGGCGTGTTGCCCGAGGAGGATCAGCGCGTCGCCGTCGAGGGGATCGGCGGCGACGACCTCCTCGAGGACCCTCGCCGCCTCGTCGGAGCTTCCCTCCGCGACGGCGATCCTCGCCTGCAGCTTGAGCAGGCGGCGACGGTCCTCCTCGCCGAGGGAGGCGCCCAGCGTCGAGGCGATCTCCCGCGTGAGCGCCTTGCCTTGCTCGAGGGCGCCCCGCTGGGACAACGTCTCCGCGGAACGGAGCGCCGACGCGGCCGGCTGGCGCGGATCCGCCGCCACCGCGCGCCGGTAGGCGTCGGCGGCGAGGTCCCAGTTCGACTCGGCGCCGTAGAGGTCGCCGAGCGTGTAGAGCGTCTCGGGCGCGGCCTTCCCCAGCCGGTAGACGACCTCGAGGTTCTCCGCCGCCTTCGCACGATCCCCGAGCCCCAGCCACGCGCTGGCCTGCAGCTGCCACAGCTCGGCGCGGTCGGGCCGGCCGGCGATCATCGTGTCGAGAAGCGCCGACGCCTCGCCGTACTTCCTCTGTTTGAATGCGGAGCGCGCGAGGCCCAGGCGCCAGTCCTGGTTGCCGGGCTGGAAGAGGATCGCCTGGCGATACGCCGTCTCCGCGGCCACGAAGTCGCCCGCTCCGGAGAGGCAGGTCGCGAGCAGGCCGTAGCTGAGGCCGTCCACGTTTCCGAGCTCGATCGCGCGGGTCAGGTGCTTTGCCGCCTCCTCGAAGCGTCCCTGGCGGAATCGGACGAGGCCGAGTGCGCGCTCCGCACGCCGGAACGGGGGGAACTTGCCGATCGCCGCCTCGTAGCGCCGGCCGGCCTCGTCGAGGTCGCCGGCCTCGAAGGCGAGGTTCCCGAGGGTGAGATCGACGAGCGCGCTCGGGGCCTCCGTCGCGGCCTTCTCGAGCTGGAGCCTGGCCTCCTCGCGGTTCGTCGCCATGAGGGGCTGGACCTTCTCGAACACCAGACGATCCGAGCCCGTGGGCTTCGGCTCCACGTCGGGGAGGATCGCGTAGGTCCCGGTGAACTGCTGCTTGAAGGTGGGGTCGTTCCAGAGATCCGCCGGGACGTCGGCGGGGGACGCGACCAGGAGCGCGACGATCATCGGGAACGACACCATGGACATGACGGTCCTCGACCCGCTCAGCTCTCGGCGCTGAAGCGGATGGGAATGCGCATCCGTACGGCGACACGCTTGCCGGCGCGCGTGGCGGGCTCGAACCTCCACTGGCGCACCGCCTCGATGGCGGGACGCTCGAAGCCCGGGTCGGTCGCGCGCTCGACCTTCGGATCGACCACCTTCCCGCCGTCGTCGACGACGAACAGGACGTAGACGACCCCTTCGACCTTCCTCTTGCGCAGCTCGACGGGGTAGACCGGGGACGCCTGCGCGAGCGGCCGGGGGCGCTGGTCGAGTTCGGCCATCGAGAAGATCTCCTCGACCGCACGCTCGGCCTCCGCCCCGGCCCCCGGGGCCCCCGTGCCTCCGATGCGCCCCCCGGAGGCGAGCGAAGCGGACTCCGCGAAGTCGCCCGCTTCGCCCCCCGCGCTCCCGGACAACATCCCCTCGAGGGCGTCGAGGCTGAGCGCCTCGAGCGCCGGGGCGGCGTCGGTTACGGATGCCGCGGGATCGGGCGCCGCTTCCGGCGGCCGGTTCACCTCGGCCTCCATCGGCTCCTCGGCGGCCTCCTCGGCCTGCTCCGGGGCGGGCTCCTGCTGCTCCGCGTCCTTCTTTTCCTCGTCCCGGGCTTCCTCGGAAATGAGGTCGACCTCGCGGACGACCTTGGCGTCTTCCGCCTCGTGTCTGGGGAAGAGCAGACCTCCGAAAAGCAGGATGAACCCGTGCACCACGATCGCCGCGAAGAGGCCGAGGATCCAGGCACGCATCTACTTCGCGTCCGTGGAGATCCCGACCTTGGTGATGCCGATCTTCCTCGTCTCGTCGAGGACCGCCACGACGGCCTTGAAGTCCGCGCCGGCGTCGCCGTTGATGACGATCTTGGGGTCCTTGTTGGTCGCCTTGAGCGTCTGCAGCTTGAACGGCAGCTGGGCGATCGAGACCTTTTCCTTGTTGTAGAAGACGTCGCCGTTCTTGGTCACGCTCAGCGTGACGGCCTTGTCCTGCTGCGAGGGGTCCACGAGCTGGCTCGCCGCGGCGGCGGCCGGGAGCGCCACCTGCAGCCCCTGGTTCTTGGTCATCGACAACGAGACCAGCACGAACGTCGCCAGCAGGAAGAAGATGATGTCGATCAGCGGGATGATCTCGATGCGGGCCTTCTTGCCGCCACCGCCGCCCCCGTGCATCCCGTCACCTCGCCGGCGCCGCAACGGACGCCTCGAGGCCCGGCATCGCCGTGACCATCGGGCCCGTCGGGGGCACCTTGCCCTCGAGCACCGCCTGGTGGACGAGGAGCTCCAGCTGCGTCGAGTTCGCCTCGAGCTCGCCGGTGGCGAGCTCGATCTGCTTGTTGAGGTAGTTGTAGGGGACCAGCGCCACGATCGCGATCCCCAGGCCGAACGCGGTCGCGATCAGCGCCTCCGCGATGCCGCCGGTGATCGCCGTCGGAGCGCTGAGCTCGCCGCCGATGAGCGAGAACGACGCCATCATCCCGGTGACGGTTCCCAGCAGGCCGAGAAGGGGCGCGATCGTGATCGCGGTGTCGAGGATCGCGAGCCCCCGACTGAAGCGCTTGATCTCCTGCGCGCGCGCGTAGAGCAGCGCGCTCGGGAGCGAGGTCTCGCGATGGCCGAGAGCGTAGGACATCGTGCGGGTGACGAAGTCCCTCGACGTCTCGCCGATCCCGATCGCGCGGTCGACGTCCCCCGCCTCCACGGCCGCGAACAGGGCCTGGCGGGACTTGGGGTCGCGCTTGCGGAACTCCCCGATGATGAAGAACGTCCTCTCGATCACGGCGCCCAGGGCGAGGATCGACACGACGAGCAGCGGCCACATGATGGGGCCGCCCTTCTTGAAGATGTGCACGATGCTGCCGCGCTTGACGAGCTCCTCCAGGGCGGAGCCGCGCGTGGGATCGAGCGGAAGCAGCCCCGTGCCGTCGCGGACCACCGCGAGCAGGCCCGGAGCCAGGGCCGCGGCCAGCGGGCGGACCGCAGGGTGAGGCGACCCGGTCTGCGGCAGGGCGAGCCCCGCGGTCTTTCCGTCCGAGGTCGCGAACAGCGCGATCGGCCCGACGAGCGCGAAGTGGCCCGCGGCGAGCACCCCGTCGGGGTCGACCGCCGAGCCCGCGAAGCGGGTGCCGCCGAAGGCATCGGATGCGCGATCGATCGACTGCCGCACGACCGCGAGCTGGCGGTCGAAGCGGGCCTCCTCGTCCAGCTCCTTGTTCTCGAGGGCCTCCATGGCGCTCACGATCGTTTCGCCGTAACGCTGGGCCTCGCCGACGGCGAGCTTGGTCTCGAAGTTCCGCGTGAACTCGTCGAGGAGGCTCAGGACGTAGTCGACCTCCTCCTTCCGGAGCTTCGCCTCGCCCTCGGTCTTCCCCAGCTCGAGGCCGGAGCTGTCGATGGAGCGGAGCGCGTCGTCGTACTCGCGGCGGAGGGTCGCGAGCCGCTGCTCCGCCTCCGCCAACTCGCGGGTCAGGGGCAGCTTCTCGGCGGCGATCGACTCCCGCAGCGCGGAGAGCTCGGCGAGCGACTTTCGGAGATCCTGGTCGGCCGACGGAGCCGCGGCCATCGCGGCGGTCACGACAAGTGCGCAGAGCGGCATCTCGGGCTCCTTACTGAACCTGGACCGGGAGGGGGATGAACGCCGGCTTCCCCCTGGCCTGGAGGACGTCGATCACCTGAAGGATGTTCCCGGCGAGCTCGTTGGCGGGCTGCCAGTCCCAGCCCTCGGCGCCCGGACGGCCGACCCCGGCCTCGCCCCGCGCGCTGACGTAGTAGGCCTGCCCGAGGCCGACGTACACCGTGCGCACCTCCGAGGGCTTCCCATCCGACAGCGCGCGGACCTCGGTCGCGACGGTGATCTCGGAATTCGACTTGTGGACCTCGTTCAGGATCCCGAGGACGTTCTGGAAGCGCTCGGCCACAGAGGCCTTGGCGGACTTGCCGGGCTCGGGCATGCGCCGGTAGAGCGGATCGATCCGCTCGAGGACGAACGGCGGCAACCCCCCATGGAGCGCGCGGACCCGAGCCTCGAGCCCCTCCACCTCCGAGGCCAGGCGAAGCGACAGGTCGTCGACCCGCGAGGTTTCGCTCCGGATTTCCGCCTGCTTCCCGCGCGTCTGGGAGGCCGCCGCCCGCGCGTCGGCGAGCTTCTTTTCGAGGTCCGCGATCTCCTTCCGGGCGAGCTCGATCCGCGACTCGAGGACTTCGCGGCCCTGCTCCCAGTCGCTTCGCTCCTGGAAGATGAGCTTGCGGGTTTCCCCCCACTTCGCCAGGGACTCCCGGGTCTCGGAGATCGCCGCCGCCGGCGGCGCGTCCCCGGCCAGTGCCGCACCGGCGCAGAAGAGGATCGCGATCAGAGGAGAACGGATCTTCATGGGTTGGACTCCCGCGGGTACGAAGTCGATCGTGTCGCGGCGGCGTTACCGGTCCGTAAACGAACGGTCACGATGCTGAAGCGAATCACCGGCTCCAGGAGACCGACAGGCCGATCGTGCGATTCGACTGCCGGAGGGTCTTCACGGCCGTCTCCCCGGAGGGCCGCCGGTAGAAGGTGATCGCGTCGTCCTCGAGGCCGTTGCGGATGCGAAGGCCCAGCGAAACGCCGCGCTTGAGCTTCTGGGAGACCGTCAGGACGAGGTCCTTGTCGGTCCCCTCGAGGACGTCGGCGATGCCGTCCGTGTCGCCGCGCGCTGCGCCGGTCAGCAGGATCTCGCCGACGCGGTTGTAGAAGAGCCCCACCGACGTGCCGCTCTTCTCGTTGTCGTAGGTCAGGTTCACGTTGAGGACGGAATCGGGCTGGCCGAGAAGGCGGCGCTCCGGAACGTCCAGGTCGAACGCCGCGAGTGACGCCTGCTCGTCCGCCGGGACCTCGACGGTCGAGTCCAGGTTCGTGTAGTTCGCCCCGAGGTTGAAGCCCTTGAGCTTCTCCCAGAGTACGTCGAGGCCCGTGCGAGCCTCCAGTTCGAACCCCTTCACCTCGCCGCGTTCGTAGTTGACCGGCTGGATGTAGCTGTTGCTCGCCACGGCGAAGCTGATGTACTCGATCGGGTTCTTCAGCGTCTTGTAGAACACGCTGGCCGCCAGGACGTCGCCGGGGCGGCGGAACCACTCCCACCGAAGGTCCCAGTTCGTGATGTCGGAGATCCGGAGCTCGTTGTTCCCGATGAACTGGTCGCCCGCGAGGAACTCGGCGGTCGCCACCGGCGCCAGCTCGCGGAACGTCGGCCGTGCGATCGTCGAGGACCAGGAGAACCTCAGGTGCATCGCCTGTCGGATCTCCCACGACGCGCCGAGCGCCGGAAGGACGTGCGACTCGTCGATACGAGCCGCGGCGACGGGGCCCGGCACGAAGGCAAGGCCGCGGTTGTCGCCGTTCTTCACGATCACGAAGAGGCGGTTTTGCGGGTCGAACGGGGCGCTCGGGAGGATGTCGATGCGGGTTTTCTCCCAGCGGGCCCCCGCGTTCAGCCTCCATTTCGCGCTGAGCGGGATCTCCGCCATCGCGTACATCGCGGCGATGGTCTGGTCTCCGGTGTAGAAGACGTCGGTCCCCAGCGGCTCGGCGTACCAGAGCGTCTGGTTCGAGATCGTGGCGAGGTTGTCCGCGATGCCGATGCGCTCCGGTGCGAGGAAGACGTCGCTCCAGAGCTGGTCCAGGCCGCACGCCCCCGTGGCGCAGTCCTCCGAGACGATGAAGCCGGGGCTCCCGATCCGGTTGTTGAACTGCCAGGCCGCGAGGTCGGACGCCGTCCGGGGCCGGAGCTGCTGTGCGAAGAAGCGATACGTGAACGACCGCTGCTGGTAGTCGCGCGCGCCCTTCTCGAAGTAGAGGCCCGCCTTGAAGCGCCCCTCGGTGTCCGACCACTGGGTGAACGGCATGGTGAGGTCCGAGGCGAGCTGGTTGTTCCGCTCCTTGATGTCGCGGAAGACCCGGAGGAACAACTCGGACTCCGTCGTTCCGCCGATTCTCGAGGCGACGCCGGCGACGGGGTCGAAGGTATTCCGGAAGAAGCGCACATCCGGCTCGAACTGGCGCGTGAAGTTCGGGGACAGGCGCCAGTCCAGCTTCAGGTCGGAGAACTTCATGCCCCAGAAGGTCCCCTCCGCGGCGTCGGGGAACGTGTGGTTACCCTCGAACTGGGGCGAGACGAGGGTCCGCTCGACGTACTGCAGCGACTGGTTCTGCTCGAGCAACTCGCCCTGCTGGACCTGGTAGCGCGCCTCGTCCTCGGCGCCCTGATTCGCGATGAGACGTGCCGTGTAGCGGTGGTTCGCCGAGGGCTCCAGGACCGACGTCGCGAGGAGTCCCATGAGAACCTCTTCGTTTCCGCGGGAGTCGACCCGGTTGCGCGAGACGGTGAACCCCTGCGACGGGTCCGAGATGCCCGCCGAGTTGTTCACCCCGTCCTCGTACATGTCCTGCTTGCGCGAGTAGGTGAACGCCGCCAGCCAGCCGAACCGTCCCTGCTCGCTCGTGTCGTGGCGGCTCCCGCCGAGCAGCGACAGCCCGAAGCCGGGGCCGGCCTCGTTGCGCGACACGCCGAGGACCGGCTCGAAGGAATTCGTGAACGCATCGATGGTCGCCGCGGCCTCGTTCTCCGCGGGTGTGGGCGTGGACGACCCGGGGCCGCTCGTGATCCTGGGCCGCGGCGGTTGTGGGGGACGCGTGTTCTTGACCAGGGCCGGCAGATCCCGGCTGTCCCCCGAGATCCCGACGGCACCGACGCCGCCGTTCTCGTAGGTCAGGTAACGGTCGTTGCCGGTCGCGAAGGTGTTGTATTCCCCGGAGATCGAGACCTTGAACAGCCGCTCTTCGGGGATGGACTTCGTGCGGATGTCGATCCCGCCCCCCGTGAAGTCTCCCTGGAGGTCGGGGGTGAAGGTCTTCGTGACCGTGACGCTTTCCACGGTTCCCGTGGGGAACAGATCGACCTGGACGGCCCGCCGGCGAGGGTCGGGGCTCGGGACGCGGATCCCGTTGAGCGTCGTTCCGGTGTAGCGATCGGACAGGCCGCGGACGGTGGCGTATTTTCCGCCGACGACCGTGGCCCCGGTGACGAGCTTCAGGGCGCCTGCGGCGTCGCTGACCCCGGCCTTGCCGATCAACTCGGCGGAGATCGAGTCCTGGAGGGCGACGGATTCCGCCCGGATCTCGAGTAGCCCGGCCTCGCTGTCCGCGAGGAGATCCTCCCCGCTGACGAGGAGCTCCTCCATCTCGTAGACCTCGGCGACGAGCTCGACACGGACGTCGGCGAGCCTGCCGGCCAGGACCGAGACGGCCGGGAGAATGAGCCGCTCGTACCCGTCCTTGGTGACCGCGACCGGGTAGCTCCCCGGGGGGACGCGCTCGATCAGGAAGGCGCCCTCGGGACCGCTAACGGCGGAGAACGGGGTCCCGACGAGCAACACCCGCGCGCCTTCGACCGGCGTTCCGAAGTCCCGGTCCAGGACGACGCCGCGCACGGATCCCGGCGATTGGGCGATTCCCGCGGAGACGGCGGCGAGACACGTGACGAGGGCCAGGAGCATGCGCATGGGAGTGCGCAGTCTTTCCGCCACGGTTGTCACGCGTGGAAACGCGGGGTGACGATCGGGTGACGGGCCGTCGACTACCAGGGAGCCTTGAGACCGGACAGCCCCCTCTCGAAACGCCCGCGGACCGGGGTGCTCATCGGCAGGTCGAATCGCGCGAGCACCCGCCCGATCTCGATGAAGGCGAGCGCGCGGGGCCGGGCGTTGACGAGCCCCTCGGCGGTCGAGAGCGCGGCGTCGAGGGTCGCCTGCGCCGACGCGGAGTCCCCCGCCACGTGGTAGGCGGCGGCGACGTTGGCGAGGACCGCCGGGCGATCCACGAGGTACGCCGACGAACCGATGCGCGACGCGTCGGCCAGGATCTCGAGGGCCGATCCGCGGTCGCCGAGCCGCGCGCGCGAACGCGCCTCTCCCGCGAGGAAGGGAGCCTTGAGGAGGGTCGCATCGGAGAGCGACGACACCTGCGCGTGGAACTCCGCGAGGACGGAGACGGCAGGCTCGCGAAGCCCCGCTTCGCGGTATCCCTCGGCGAGCGCCTCCATCGCGTCGAGCCTGGAGATCTGCTCGGGGATCCTGGAGACGGCCGCGAGCGCGGCGTCGAGGGTCTGCGACCGCTGCGCCGGGGTAAGCGACGGATGCCTCGCCAGGTCGAGATAGGCCTGCACCATCGGCCAGCTCACCTCGATCGCCGTCTCCTGGGAGGCCTTCGTCAGCTGCGCCATCGCGGGATCGAACTCCCCCTTCGCCGCGTGGGCGGTGGCGCGAAGGACCGCCGTGAGCCCGCGGTACTGCAGCGCGTCGTCCTGCTCCAGACGGCCGGTCGTGACGGCGGGTGCGTCCATTCCGTCGACGAGCGCGCGGGCCTGCGCGACGTGGGACTCGATCCTCGGACCCTGCCAACCTTCCACGCCGGACGCGACCTCTTCCGCCTTCGCGAGGAGCGCACGGGCTTCCGGCAGTCGGTTCCTCTTGGCGAGCATCTTGGCGATCTCGGCGTACGCGACGCCCCGCCGCCATCCCTCGACTCCGTCGGCCCGTCGGATCGCCTCGTCGAGGTGCCCGAGCATCGCGATGTCGAGGACGACCGCCTCCTGCGCGCGCTCGCGGTCCTTCGCATCGCCGGCGAGACCGTCCGCGAAGCGCCCCGCCCAGATGAGGGCATCGGGAACCGTGGCCGGCGTGGCGGAGAGGACGACGGCGAGCATGGCGGAGCCGATCATGGAATCTCCTCTCGAACGAAGAAAGAACCCCGGGGCCGGCCGACGCCGACCCCGGGGTAAGGAGGCGGGACTAAGGGCAGCCGGCGCCCGTGCGCTCGACGCCGCCCGAGCGGAACCCGAGCGAGCCCGTGCCGCACGAGTTCTGGGCGCGAACGAGGTAGTAGAAGACCTGCCCCGAGGTGGGAGTCGTGGCGTCCACCACGGAGGCGTTGGCGTCGTTGCTCAGCACGCAGGTCGCCGCGGAGAAGTCCGAGGCGCTCGTGCTGCGGAGCACGTCGTAGACGTAGCCGAACAGCGTCGGGAACGCGTTCCAGTCGAGGCGGGACTTCGTGTCCAGACGCAGCCCGGCGACCTCGTCGGGGGTCTGCGAGATGCCGGCCACGGGATCACACGAACCCGTGTAGCCCAGGCGCGAGTGGATCGTCCAGCCCGCGGCCCAGTTGCGGCCGGGAGCGAAGGCGCCCTTATAGGGGGCGTACTCGAAGAAGCCGCCCACGGGCACGGCCTTCCGGTCGGTCGTCACGAGAGGCCCGCCCGACGC
>DASVAW010000163.1 GCA_036376135.1 Candidatus Polarisedimenticolaceae bacterium
GTTGAGGCGGCCGCGGTGAGCCATCCCGATCACCGCCTCGACGATCCCCGCCTCGGCGGCGTCGTCGAGGAGCACGTCGAGCATCGGCACGAGCGTCTCGGCCCCCTCGAGGGAGAAACGCTTGTGGCCGACGTAGGTCGAATGCAGGAACTTCTCGAACGCCTCGGCGGCGTTGAGGGTGGCGAGGATCCTGCGCTGGCGCTGCGCGTCGGGAGGTGCGGAGGGGCGGTCGGTCTCCAGGCGCTCGGCGATCCACTTCCGGATCTCCGGCTCCTGGATGTGCATGTATTCGACGCCGACGTGGCGGCAGTAGGTCTCCCGAAGGACGTCCACGATCCCGCGCAGCTTGCGCACCGCCCGGTGTCCGGCGAGCTCGCACACGAACTCGCGGTCGAGGTCCCACACGGTCAGGCCGTAGTGGGAGAGCTCCAGCTCGGGTTGCTTGAGCCCCGGCGTGCCGAGCGGATCGATGCGCGCCGAGAGATGGCCGCGGACGCGGTAGGCCCGGATCAGCTGGAGGACCCCGGCCTGTTTCTCGATCGCGTCGAGATTCCCCGCTCGCCCCGCGCCGGGATTCTGGTCTCCCGACCAGCGCGCGGGCTCGTGGGGGACGCGCAGCTCGGCGAAGATCCGGTCGTAGAACCCGTCGTGGCCGAGGAGGAGCTTCTCGACGGTCGCGAGGAACGCCCCCGACTCCGCACCCTGGATCACGCGATGGTCGTAGGTGCTCGTCAGGGTCATGACCTTCGAGAGTCCCAGTCGCGCGATCCACTCCGGGGACATCCCCGCGTATTCGGGGGGGTACCCGATCGCCCCCGTTCCGACGATCGTTCCCTGTCCCTGCATGAGGCGGGGGACGGAGAGCGACGTCCCGAGCATCCCGGGATTGGTGAGCGAGACGGTCGTCCCCTGGAAGTCCTCGACGGCGAGGCGGTGCTCGCGGGCCTTCGCCACCATCGCGTCGTAGGCCGCCGTGAAGGCGGGGAAGTCGAGGCGCTCGGCGTCCTTGACGTTCGGGACGACCAACACGCGCTCGCCCTTCTTCTCGACGTCGATCGCGAGGCCGAGGTTCACCCCCCGCCGGGGGATCCGGTGCGGCGCGCCGTCGACCGAGGCGTAGGCGCCGTTCATCGCGGGGTGCCGGTCGAGGGCGCGGAGGATCGCCCACGCGATCAGGTGCGTGAACGAGACCTTCGGGGCGTGGACCTGCTCCTGGTGACGGTTGAGGAGGGTGCGGTTCTCCTCGAGCAGCTTCGTTGGGATGGAGCGCACCGAGGTCGCCGTCGGAACCTCGAGGCTCGCCTGCATGTTCTCGACGATCTTCGCCGCGATTCCGCGCAGCGGCTCGGCCCCCTCGGGGGTCTCCACCCGGGCGGCGGGGGACACCGCCGCACGGGGGCGCCACCCCTCGAAGAACTCCCGCCAGGCCTCGCTGACGCTCTCGCGGTTCGCGAGGTAGCGCGCGTACAGCTCGTCCACGTACCCGGTGTTCTGGCCGAAGGTGCTCATCAACCGGGCATCCTAGCCGAGGAGCACCCGTTCTTCCGCCGGCGGGGCCTCCACCGGCTCCTCGCGCCAGGGGAGGATCGCGGCGGCGAGCGCGAAGGGCCCGACGCGTCCCACGAACATGGCCAGGCAGATCAGCAGCCTCGCACCGGTCCCGAGATCGTCGGTGTAGTCCATCGTCAGCCCGACGGTTCCGAGCGCGGAGGCGACCTCGAAGATCAGGCGGCGGTGGACCTCCCCCTGCGCGAGCGCGACGACGACGACGAACGAGACGAACGCCGCGAGGAAGACCGCGATGAGGCGCGCCGCCCGCCGCGCGGTCGGGCGATCCAGCGTCGGCCGCCCCGCCAGCGCGGCGAAGGCGGCGATCCCCGTCGTCGTCTTGAACCCTCCCGCGGTCCCCGCGGGGGATCCCCCGACGAGCATCCAGGCGACGCAAAGCGCGACCGCGGGAAGGCCGAGCGCCCCGAGGGGGACGGTGTTGAACCCCGCGGTGCGCAGCGTGATCGACTGAAAGAGCGCGGCGAGGGGGCCGTACCCCTCGAAGATCGCGAGGAGGAACGCGCCGGCCCCGATCAGCGCGATCGTCGCGACGACGACCCAGCGCGCGTGCCGGGTGACGGGCCTGCCGCGCGCGGCGAGCTCGGCCAGCACCGGAAAACCCAGTCCCCCGAGGACGATGAGCGTTCCGATCGCCAGGCACGTGAAGGGGTCGGCGACGAATCGCGTCAGCGAGGCGTTGTCGGGGAACAACGCGAACCCCGCGTTGCAGAAGGCGGAGATCGCGTGAAAGACCGCCTGGCCGAACCGGACGAACGGGTCGGGGAAGACGTCCCGCCACACCGCGTACAGGACGGCGGCTCCCACCGCCTCGGTCACGAGCGTTCCGGCGAGCACGCGCCGCAGCACCCCCCTCAGGTTGCCGTCCGCCTCGGGGTCGAGCGCGCGCGCGAGGCGCTCGCGTTCTCCGGGGGCGAACGTGCGGCCGCCGGCGAGCGCGAAGGTGGCCGTGAAGGTGAGGATCCCGAGCCCCCCGACCTGGATGAGGGTCGCGATCACCGCGATGCCGAAGGTGGAGAATTGCGCCGCCGTGTCGCGCACCACGAGCCCGGTCACGCAGACCGCGGACGTCGCGGTGAACAATGCGTCGAGCACCCCGATCGAGACGCCGTCGCGGCTCGCCCCGGGAAGGGCGAGCAGGAACGTCCCCAAGGCGACCACGATCGCGAACGACGCGACGAGCAGCTGCGCGGGCCGCAGGCGGATGCGTGCGAGGGCCAGGTGCATCAGCGGCGAGCGCGCCAGGATGACCGCGACCACGTACCCCTGCAGCACCGCGACGTAGAAGGGAAGCAGCGGCGACGGCCGGCCGTGGCGCGCGAGCCAGAGCGCCTCCGGGGCCTCCGACAGCGCCGCGAAGGCGAGGCCCTGGACGACCAGCACGAACAGGAGCGCGAAGTCCAGCCGGTGGGTCCGGAGGTAGGCGAGGGGGCGGCCGACGACGAGGAGCTTGGACGCCTGCAGGATCGCGAAGGTCGCGACCCCGGCGAGGGCGAGCGCGCGCAGCCGATCGACCGCCGCGGGGGAGGGGAGGAAGCCGTATTCCCCGATCACCGCGGCGAGCGCGACCGCCGCCGCGATCCCCATCCCGGCGTCGAGACGGCGCAGGCGCCGGAGGGCGGCGGGATCGCTCACGCGGAGGGCTTGGCCAGGGCCGACACGACCGTGACCTCGAGGCCGGGGCCGTGCTCGAGGAGGCCGCGGAGGAACTGCGCCCGCACCTCGGCGCACGCGGCGCCGCGGTCGAGCGGCCAATCCACGCGGAAGACCAGGCGCGCGTCGCGCACGGCGTGGAGATCGACCCGCCCGGCGTCGCGCTTGAGCCCGGCCTCGACCGCCGCGTGGCGGATCAGGCCGACGGCGGCGTCGATTCCCCGTGCCGAGACGACCACGATCTCGCCCGCGAGGGCGCGCTCGGGGCCGGGGACCGCGACCCCGGTTTCGAGCAGGATCCGGTTGGGAACGAGCAGACGCTCGCCGTCGTCCGTGTCGAGAGCGACGTGGAGGAGACCTTTCGCGGACACGGTTCCCGTGAGCGTCCCCAGGCGTACGCGGTCGCCGCGATGGAACGGCCGGAAGTAGATCGTCATGACGCCGGCGAGGGCGTTGGCGGCGAGCCCGTACGCCCCCAGCGCGAGCGCCACCCCCGCGAGCAGGAAGCCGAACTGAAGCAGCTGCCCTCCGGGGAGCAGCAGGGTGACGACGAAAAGCGCGGCGGCGATCGCGGCGAGTCGGACCGTCAGCTCGGCCGGGCCGGCGGTCTCCGGCGTCAGGAAGGGCTCCGCGCGGAACTCTCCCCGCCGGACCTGCTCGAACAGGCGCGTCAGGGAGCGCAGGACCAGGCGGAGGAGGACGAGCACGACCCCGACGACGATCAGCCGCGGCACCAGGAGCACGAGCGCGGGGCCCGCCTCCCGCAGCCCGGTTCCCAGCGGCTCCAGCATCGAGCGCGCCCATCCGCGCGTGCGCGGGATCTCGCGGAACAGCGCGACGACGAACGCGTAGGCGAGGAGGAGGTAGACGAGCAGCGACGCCGCGCCGACCAGCGTCGCGAGAAAACGACGCTCCCCGGAGGTCGCCAGGAGGTGCAGCGGCCCGAGCCGGATCCCTCGGGCCCGGCCCTGGGGTTCGAGCAGGCGCTTGCGCCAGCGGCGGAAGCCCAGCCGCGCGAGGAGGATCGCCGCGAGGAGCAGCAGCGGGTAGACGAGACCGGCGACCGCCCGCCTCAGGAGCGCGCCGGAGTAACGTTCGGCCTTCTCCGCGACGAAGTCCCGGCGCACCCGCTCGACCCAGCGCGCCGCGGTCGCGTCGACGGAAAGACCCTCCCACGCCGCGTCGTCCTCCGTCACCTCGAGGAGCCTCGCGCCGCAGATCGAAAGCGAGGTCCCCGAGGCGTCCCGGACGACGACGACCTCCTCCGGCCCGCACGCGGGGTCGGCGAGGGCGGCCTCGAGGGCGGCGGTCGCGCGGTCGGCGCGCGCCGGATCGCCCTGCAGCTGGAGGACGACGGCCTCGCCGATGCGGACGGGGGCGGTGGATCCCGCGATCAGGAGGGTCGCGTAGACTGCGAGCGCTCTCATGCGACGCCTAGGGTACCTCGCGCTGTTGCTGATCGTCTCGGGATGCGCGTCGCGCGCCCCGGTCGAGCGGAAGTGGCCGGTCATGGGGACGTTCGCCGCCGTCGCCGTGCGCGGTCCGGAGGCCGCCGCCGCCGCCGCCGCCGACGCGGCGCGCGACGCGTTCGATCGCGTCGACCGGACGATGAGCAACTGGGATCCGGGGAGCGACCTGTCCCGGCTCAACGAGGCGGCCCGGCGCGGCCCGGCTCCCATCGAGGACCCGGACCTGCTCGCCTGCCTCGCCCGCGCCTTCGAGGCCGCCCGCGCGACGGACGGTTCCTTCGACCCCACCGTCGGCCCGCTGATGTCCCTCTGGGGGTACCGGCCGCGTGCCTCCCGGGCTCCGAGCCAGGCGGAGATCGACGCGACCCTCGATCACGTGGGCTACTCCAAGGTCCGGCTCGACGGAGGGACGCTGCGTTTCGAGGACCCGGGGATGGAGCTCGACCTCGGCGGGATCGCCAAGGGATGCGCCCTCGACCTCGCGCGCGAACGCGTGCTCGCCGCGGGCGCGACCTCCGCGCTGCTCGACCTGGGCGGGAACCTGATGGCGGTGGGCCGGCCGCCGTCGGGGCGGTTCTGGGAATTCGGAGTCAAGGACCCCCGGGATCCGGAGCGCCTGGCGGGGGTCGTGGAGATCCTCGAGGGGTCGGTCTCGACCTCGGGGAGCTACGAAAACCCCGGACATCTCATGGACCCCAGGACCGGGCGGTCGGCCGACACCGACGTCCTCGCGGCGACGGTCGTCGCCGACTCGGGGGCGGAGGCCGACGCGTTGAGCACCGCGCTTTGCGTCGCGGGGTCGGCGGCGGCTCCCCGGATCCTCGAACGGTTCGGGGAGGCCAGGGCGGTCCTCTTCCTGAAGGACGGCCGCATCGTCGTTTCGGACGGGCTGCGGTGGCGGCGGTGACGCTGCTAAATTGCGGGCGAATTCCCCACGAGGTGCCGCGATGTCCTCCCTGACCGTGAACGAGATCCTCTCCTCCCTCGGCGTCGCTCCGGTGGCCAAGGGCGCCTCGACCGGCGCGTGGCTGGACACGAGGGGGCCCGAGCTCGCGTCGGTGAATCCGTCGACGGGCGAGGTCCTGGCGCGGGTCGCCCAGGCGAGCTCCGACGACTACGAGGCGGTCGTCGCGGCCGCCGAGAAGGCGTTCGTGACGTGGCGGATGATGCCCGCCCCCAAGCGAGGCGAGATCGTCCGCCAGCTCGGGGACGAGCTGCGCCGGCAGAAGGACCCGCTCGGCCGCCTCGTGTCGCTCGAGGCGGGGAAGATCCTCTCCGAGGGGCTCGGCGAAGTGCAGGAGATGATCGACATCTGCGACTTCGCGGTCGGCCTGTCGCGCCAGCTCTACGGCCTTTCGATGCACTCCGAACGCTCGCGCCACCGGATGATGGAGCAGTGGCACCCGCTGGGCGTCGTGGGGATCGTGAGCGCGTTCAACTTCCCCGTCGCCGTCTGGTCGTGGAACGCCGCGATCGCCGCCGTCTGCGGCGACACGATGATCTGGAAACCCTCGTCGAAGACTCCGCTCACCGCGGTGGCGGTCCAGCAGATCTGCAACCGCGTGATGCAGCGCCACGGCCTCGAAGGGGTGTTCAACCTCGTGATCGGCTCGGGGAAGGACGTGGGGGAGCGGATGATCGCGGACCGCCGCGTGCCGCTGATCTCGGCGACGGGCTCGTGCCGGATGGGCCGCCGCATCGGCGAGGTCGTCGCGTCGCGGTTCGGCCGGAGCCTGCTCGAGCTCGGCGGGAACAACGCGATCGTCGTGTTGAACGACGCGAACCTCGACCTCGCCCTGCGCGCGATCCTCTTCGGCGCGGTCGGGACCGCCGGTCAGCGCTGCACCTCGACGCGGCGGTTGATCGTCCAGAAGGGAGCCGCTTCGGGGCTCGTCGAGCGGCTCGTCGCGGCGTACCGCCAGGTCCGCATCGGCGATCCCCTCGAGGAGTCGACGCTGATGGGCCCGCTGATCGACGGCGCGGCGGTCGACGACATGATGAACGCCCTCGAGCGCGCGAGGCGGGAAGGGGGCCAGATCCTCGTCGGCGGCCGGAAGATCGAACGGCCCGGCTGCTTCGTCGAGCCCACGATCGTGCGCGCGCCGAAGGGAGGCCTTCCGGTCGCGAAGGACGAAACCTTCGCGCCGATCCTGTACGTCTTCGAGGTCGACACCCTCGACGAGGCGATCCGCCTGCAGAACGACGTCCCGCAGGGGCTGTCGTCGGCGATCTTCACCGAGTCGATGAAGTCGGCGGAGACGTTCCTGTCCGCGCTCGGCAGCGACTGCGGGATCGCCAACGTCAACATCGGCACCTCCGGGGCCGAGATCGGCGGGGCGTTCGGCGGCGAGAAGGACACCGGCGGCGGCCGCGAGGCCGGCTCCGACTCCTGGAAGCTGTACATGCGCCGCCAGACGAACACGATCAACTGGGGGGACGACCTTCCCCTGGCGCAGGGCGTGAAGTTCGAGTTGTAGCCGCAGATTGACACCGCGGCATTCGCGGGGTACACCCTCCGGCGCGTCCGACTTCCTTTCGTGGGGGCCCCCATGCGCCGTCTTCTCGCCGCTGCCGCGGTCGTTTGTCTGTCCGCGGTCGCTTTCGCCGGTCCGAACACCGAATGCCCCGAGCTGCCGCCGGACTTCGCGGTCGAGCCCTGGCAGCCGATCAAGCTCGGCGATCTCTCCCTGAGAATCGGCCTCGACTACGTGCCCGGGGACGCGAATGCCCCCGCGGCCGAATCCGCCGGCCCCCGCTGGCGTGTGTCGCTTCTCGCCAACGACGTCGACCCCGCAACGGGGGAGCCGCTTCCGGCGACGATCCGGAAGGGCCTCGAGGCCTCGTTCCGGTTGACGGACGGCGAGGGATCGGTGTTGGCTTCGGGTTCGCTCGTCCCTTCGTGGACCTCGCGCGGACCCGCGTACGCGACGGAGATCCCGTCGTCGTCGCTGGGGACGGCGGGGAGCACGGACCTCACGGTCGGCGTGAACGACCCGGCGGACGACGTCACGCCAGACCACGACGGCGGCGGGTCCGAGCACGGCGGCTGCGACTGGATCCCGGAGGGGACGGAGATCGACTCCAGGCTGGAACTCGGCGCGCTCGTGCGGGAAGGCCTCGAGTCCCTCCAGACCGGCTCCGAGGCGGGGAACAACTTCCGGATGCTCCTGAAGAGCTCGATGGACCCGCGTCCCCTCGACAATTACTCGAACATCTGGGGCTGGAACGACGGGACGACCTACCTCGCCATCATCGGCTCGTCGTCCGGGACGGTGTTCGTGGACGTCACGAACCCCGAGGCGCCCGTCGAGGTCGGCTTCGTCGCCGGTCCCAACTCCTCGTGGCGCGAGATCAAGACCTACAAGAGCTACGCCTACATCGTGACGGAGGGGACCGGCACGACCGAAGGGCTCCAGATCGTCAGCCTCGCGAACCCCCTCTCGCCCCAGCTCGTGAACACGTGGACGATCACGATGCGCACGTCGCACACGTTGTTCATCGACGAGACCAACGGGCGGCTGTACCTCAACGGCACCAACGCGGGGCTTCGCATCCTGAGTCTCGAGCCGGACCCCGCAAGCCCGACCGAGATCGGTTCGTGGAACGTCCGCTACGTGCACGACAGCTACGGCGTCGGGTCGTTCATGTGCTTCGCGGAGATCAACAACGGGTTGCAGGAGATCTACGACGCCACGGACCCCCAGAACCTCGTCCAGCTCGGCTCGTGGCAGACCCCCGGGCGCTTCACGCACAACTGCTGGGCGAACCCCGACCGCTCGCTCCTCGTGACCACCGACGAGAACAACCCCGGCGGCGGTCTCGCCGTGTACGACATCTCGACCCTGACCCCCGGGATCCCGCCGCCGCAGCTGGCGTTCTACAAGCCCGTCGCCAACGCCGTCGTGCACAACGCCTACTTCGAGGACGGCGACCCGCGGCGGGTCGCGATGTCGCACTACGGGATCGGAGCGCGCCTGATCGACCTGCGACGCCCGACCAAGCCGGTCGAGCTCGGCGCGTACGACACCTACCTCCCCGGCGACACGGGATACAACGGCGCGTGGGGGATGTACAACTACGACCCGCGCGGCTACTTCTACATCTCGGACATCCAGGGAGGCCTGTTCGTCCTCCAGCACGCCCCCACGGGAGGCACGCTCTCCGGCGTGGTTCGCGACGCGACCTCCGGCCAGCCGGTCGCGGGGGCGAAGGTCGTGGCGCTCGCCGACGGCACCGCCGACACGACCGGCGCCGACGGCGTCTACGCCCTCTACGCCCCCGAGGGGGCGTTGCAGCTGCGGGTCACGGCACCCGGGTACCGCTCGGCGATCCTCGCCGGCGGATCGATGCCCCTCGACGGTCGCGTCGACCTCGACTTCGCCCTCGAGCGTCTCCCTCAGGTCGGATTGGGCGGAGTCGTACGGCGCTCGGACACGAACGCGGCGGTCGCGGGGGCGCGCGTGGCGGTCGCGGGCACCGCGCTGTCGGCGACGACCGCGGCCGACGGCTCGTACGCCTTCGCGGAGGTGCCGATCGGGCAGCGCACGGTGACCGCGTCGGCCTTCGGCTTCGCCTCGGCCGAGGTCCGCGTGGTGCTCGCGGAGGCGGGGGCGGCGACCGCGGACCTCGCGCTCGAGCCCGGCCTGTTCGTCGACGACGCGGAGACCGCCAAGGGGTGGAGCCTCGGCGTCGTGGGAGATACCGCGTCGTCGGGGGTGTGGACCCGCGTCGACCCGATGGCGACGGGCGGCGGCGCCGTCCAGCCGGAGAACGACGCCTCCCCGGCTCCCGGGGTGACCGCCTTCATCACCGGCCAGGCGGCGCCGGGGGCGAACCCCGAGACCAACGACGTGGACGGCGGCCCCACCACGCTGCTCTCGCCGACCGTGAACCTCGCCTCCGCGGGAGCGGCGCGCGTCGGTTACCAGCGCTGGCTGTCGAACAACGCCGGGACCTTCTCGGGGGGCCGTCTGCTCGCCCAGGTCTCGTTCGACAACGGGGCCGCGTGGATCAACCTCGAGTCGCAGTCCTCCAACGCCAACGCGTGGACCCGCCGCGAGTTCGACCTCGGCTCGCTCGGCTCGCTCACCGCGCAGACGCGCTTCCGTTTCCGGGCCGAGCCGGTTTCCCCCTACAGCCTTTCCGTCCTCGAGGCGGGGGTCGACGACGTCGAGGTCGTGCGGGCCTGCCGCAAGCGATTCAACCCCGAAGGGGCCGACTCCGACGCGGACGGCGGCGTGGACGGGTGCGACGCCTGCCGGTTCGATTCGGGCGACGACGCGGACGCCGACGGCATCTGCGGCGACGTCGACAACGCGCCGTTCGCTTCCAACGCCGGACAGGCGGACGCCGACGGGGACGGCGTGGGAGACGCGGCGGACAACTGCGCGGGAGCGTCCAATCCCGAACAACGCGATCTCGACCTCGACGGAGCGGGGGACGCCTGCGACGGGGACCTCGACGGGGACGACGCCCCGCAGGAGTCGGATCCCGACGACGACGGGGACGGAGTCGCCGACCTCGCGGACAACTGCGCCGACGCGCCGAACGCCGGCCAGGCCGATCGCGACGCCGACGGGACGGGAGACGCGTGCGACGCCGGAGACGGCGAGGTGCAGGGCGTGCGCTTCGCGTCGGCGACGCGCCTGGCGTGGGAGAGCGAGTCCGGCTCGACCGAATATCACGTCTACCGCGGCGACCTCGGGGCCGCGGCGCTCGTGCGCCTGGCGGCCTGTCTCGCCGGACAGACGAAGACGACCTACCACGTCGACGGGGACGAACCGCAGCCGGGGGACGGCGTCTTCTACCTCGTCACGCGGGTCGTCGGGACGATCGAAGGGCCGCTGGGGAGGGCGACGACCGGCCAGGAGCGGTCGGTGGACACCCGCTGCCCGTAGCTCAGGGGCAGGTCCCGCGCGTGCGCCCGGCGCCCCAGCCGCCGACGCCGCACGCGTTCCTGGCCTGCACGAGGTAGTAGAACCCGGCTTCCGGCGCGGGGGTGGCGGGATCGGTGCGCGTCGCCGCCGTCGTCGCCGGGCCCTGGCAGATCGACGCGGCGATCGAGCCCGCCGCCCGCAGGTCGGCGAGATCGCCGCGCACGAGGTCGTACACGGTGCCGTTCCCGGCCTCGCGCGCGAGCGCGTCCCACGCGAGCGCGGATTTCGTGTCGAACCGGATCCCGCCGGCCTCCGCCGGCGCGTCGTAGGCGCCGCCGTTGGCCGCCGCGCAGTCGCACGCGTCGGCGATCCCGTCGGCGTCCGCGTCGGGACCGAAGTGGATCGCGGCGTAGGCGTCGATCCGACCCCAGCCGAAGAAGTTGTTCGGGCGCACCGTCTTGGCCGTCCCGCCGCAGGTCGACGGCCAGCTGACGCTCACCGCGGGACTCGCCGATCGGCTCATCAGGCAACGCGTGATCCGGAGCAGCCCGCGGACCTGGGGCTTCGCCGACCAGAGCAGCGCCGCGGCTCCCGCCACGTGGGGCCCGGCCATACTCGTGCCGCTGAAGGAGGCGTACCCGCCGCCGCGCACCGACGACCGCACGTTCGAGCCCGGCGCCGCGACGTCGGGGCGCAGCCGCCCGGAGCCGTCGACGGTGACGTTCCCGCGCGAGGAGTAGAGGGCGAGCGCTCCCGACGACTCGGTGGCGCCGACCGCGAATCCCTCGTCGTAGATCGCCGGAGGGTCGCTCACGGAGCTGCACGAGGGGCCGGAGTTCCCGGCGGAGACGACCGCGAGGATCCCCGCCGCCCGGAGCGCCTTGAACGAGTCGAGCAGCACCGCGGTGTCGCAACCCTCCGACGGAGGGCAGCCCCACGAGTTGTTGACGACGTCGGGGGCCATCGCGGGGTCGCCGTCGATCTCGGGGTCGCCGCCGTGGGGCCACGGGGCGAGGAACCACTGGTTGCAGTCGAGATAAGTCGAGGGCCGGCCCACCCCGGCGTCCATGTTCCGGCAGCCGATCCACTTCGCCTCGGGGGCGACGCCGATCTGGTTTCCGGCGCCGTCGTCGCCGACCATCGTTCCGACGGTGTGGGTCCCGTGGTTGTGGTCGTCGATCGGAGCCGCGGCGTCGACGATCGCATCGTGCCAGTGGTAGTCGTGGGAGGCGAGCGCGCCGTCCCAGCCGCGGTAACGGTCGCGGATCGCGGGGTGGGTCCATTCGACGCCGGTGTCGGCGGAGGCGACGGTGATCCCCGCCCCCCGCGCGCCGTCGAGATTCCAGACCTGATCGGCGCGGATCGCGAGCAGGCCCCACTCGAGGCCGTCGGTTCCGCCGGCGTCCGTTCCGGCGAAGGCGTCGATCCCGCGCACCGCCGGATCGGCGACCACGCGCACCACCTCGTCCCGCGACGCGAGAGCCCGCGCGAGGGGGAGGTCCCCCTCGACCTGCAGGCCGTTGACGATCCAAAGCGGCCGGAAGCGAAGGCCCAGCCCCTCGAGCCAGCGGCGCGCCTCGGCCTGGGTCGACCGCGAGCGCAGGCGCAGCACGTCGTAGATCGCGCGCCCGTCGCCTCCGCCGAGCCGCGCTTCGCCCAGCGCGCGCTCGAGGCCCTCGCTCGAGTCGAAGAGGACGAGGAAGGAGTCGCGCGCTCCCCCCGCCAGCCGTTCGGCGAGGAACGGATCGATCTTGGGGTCCGGATCGCCCGCCAACGCGGTGGATACGGTCAGGGCGACAACGGCCGCGCGGGCGAGACGGAACAAGCGACACCCCCCGGGGCCCCGGGCGGCCCGGGATCGTCTACCGCGATCCCGCCGTGGGGTCAAGCGCTCGATCGAACCCGTGCCGGATGTTGTAGTCCGGAGGCTCGATCTGCAGGGTGACGTGGTCGATGCCGAAGCGCGCGTGCACCCGTTCCGTCGCGTCGCGCAGCACCGCCGGCGCCGCCACGGAGTGGTCGAGCACGAGGTGCGCGGTGAGGATGGGGATCCCCTCGCGCAGGCACCAGAGGTGCAGGTCGTGGACCTCCGCGACCCCCGGCGTCTGGGCGAGGCAGGCGCGCACCGCTTCGGCGTCCACGTTCGCGGGGGTCCCTTCCATGAGCACGTGGACCGCCTGCGAGACGAGGCGCCACGATCCCACGCCGAGGATCGCCACGATCGCCAGGCTCGCCGCCGGGTCCGCCCACGTCCATCCGAACGCCGCGATGAGCAGCGCGGCGAGGAGGGCGCCGACCGACCCGAGGAGGTCTCCGACGACGTGCAGGAACGCCGCGCGGACGTTCATCCCGTGCTGATGGCGGCGCAGGAGTGCCGCCCCGGCGAGGTTGACGACGAGCCCCCCGGCGGCGATCACGGCCATCGCTCCCCCCTTCACCGGGAGGGGCTCGGCGAGTCGCTCCAAGGACTCCCAGGCGAGGAACCCGCACAGGACCATCAGCGCCGCGCCGTTCGCGAGGGCGGCGAGGATCTCCGCGCGCTGGAAGCCGTAGGTGCGCGCCGGGTCCGGACGCCGTTCGGCCAGGCGCGCGGCGAACAGCGCGAGCGCCAGCGCGACGTTGTCGGTCGCCATGTGCCCCGCGTCGGCGAGAAGGGCGAGACTTCCCGTCCAGAAACCCCCGACCACCTCGGCGAGGGTGTACCCCGCGGTGAGAGCGAGGACGATCGCGAGGCGTCGCGTCGAGGCCCGGCTGCGCGCGGGGTCGTGGTCGTGATCGTGAGCGTGGTCGTGCACCGGGGCTCCCGCCGGGAAGTGTAAGGCGACGATGCGCCATAATCCCGTCCCGCATGAAGAAGACCGCCTCGATCCGTGCCCTCTCGCTTCCCCCCACGCGGCCGAGCCCCGTCCTGGTCGATCCCGACCTGATCGCGGGGTACCTCGAGGACGCGTCGTCGGTCGGGCCGGGCACCGCGCGAGGGCTCCTTCGCCCCGACCGCCCCGAGGAGGCCGCGACGTTCCTGCGCATGACCGCCGGCCGCGAGCTCGACGTCCTTCCGCAGGCGGCGCGGTCCTCGCTGACGGGGGCGGCGCGCCCGCGCGGAGAGGTCGTGATCACCTGCGAGCGATGGACGGATGCCGAGCTCCTCTCCGCCGGCGGACCCGCGGGGCGGGTGCGGTGCGGCGCGGGGGTGCGGCTGAGGGACCTGCAGCGCTGGCTCGGGGAGCACGGCCGGTTCTTCCCGCCGATCCCCACCTACCAGGAGGCGATGATCGGCGGGACGATCGCGACCGACGCGGGGGGGGCGGCGACGTTCAAGTACGGGAAGACCCGTGCCTGGGTGCGCGGGATCGAGGTGCTGCTCTTCAACGGCGATCTGCTGAAGGTCGAGCGCGGGGAGTGCGTGGTCCCGCGCGGCGGGACGTTCCGCGTCGAGCTTCCGGGGGGGCGGGTGCTCGAGGTCCCCACACCGACCTACCTGCTGCCGGCGGTGAAGAAGCTCAGCTGCGGATACTGGTCCTCCGACCCGATGGATCTCGTCGACCTGTTCGTCGGCTCGGAGGGGACGCTCGGCATGTTGGCCTCCGCGACCCTCGACCTCGTTCCGCTCCCTCCCGCCGTCGTCGCCGGGCTCGCGTTCCTGCCCGACTCGGGGGCCGCGCTCGCGTTGTCGCGGACGCTGTGCTCGGGCGCGGTCCCGGGGGTCCGCTCCGTCGAGATGCTCGACGATCGGTGCCTCTCGCTCCTGAAAGCGCACGGGGATGCGGAGAAGTTGCGCGTGACCCTTCCCGCGGGCGCCGGCGCCGCGTTGATCTTCGAGATCGAGATGCCGGAGGCGATCGATCGCGACGCGGCCGAGGCGATCGTGGTGGCCTCGCTCGAAGGGGAGGCGAGCCGGCACCCGCTCGCGCAGCTCGTCAGGGAAGTGGAGCGGCACGGGGCGGGGGACGACTTCGAGCTCGTCTTCCCCGGCGACGACGTGCGGCGCGAGGCGCTCGCGGCGTTTCGCGAGGCCGCCCCCAAACGCGTCAACGAGATCCTGCAGGCGCGACGCCGAGACGACGCGGGGATCGCCAAGGTCGGCGGCGATCTCGTCGTCCCGCCCGCGGAGCTCGACGCCGCGATCGCGTTCTGGCGCGAAGGGTTCGCCGCGCGCGGCCTCGAGTTCGCGATCTGGGGGCACGTCTCCGACGGCAACCTGCACCCGAACGCGCTCCCGCGGTCGCTCGCCCAGACCGACGCCGCCTGCGAGGTGCTGCTGGATTTCGCACGCGACGCGGGGCGTCGGGGCGGGGCTCCGCTCGCCGAACACGGCGTCGGTCGATCGCCCCTCAAACAGCGGATGCTCCGCGAGTTCCTCGGCGAGCCCGCTCTCGCCGAGATGCGCGCGATCAAGGACGCCCTCGACCCCGACGATCGTTTCTCGCCGGGGGTGCTCTTCCCCGCGCGCCAACGCCCGTAGCCGCGGTAGGAAAAGGGGTCA
>DASVAW010000164.1 GCA_036376135.1 Candidatus Polarisedimenticolaceae bacterium
GATCGCGATGGTGGCGAACGCGAGCGTGCGAGGAACGAGGCGTGTCCAGATCGATCTCATCGGGGCCTCCTTTCGGAAAGTCGAAGAGACCCTCCCCCATGGAGCAAGCCCCGTTCCGGCCGAGCCCCGCATCGTGACGAACGGCATTCCGACGTTTCGCGGGCGAGTGTGTAGAACTTGCCGGGCAGGTCCGGCGAAGTGCGCATGCTGCTTCCGTTCGAGCTTCGCCCGCGCGAAGTCTCTCGACGACGCATCGACTCGGCGCGTTTCGCACCGAAGCGTCGCGTGATGCAACGAGTTTCGGGCTCAAAGCGCCCGATCTTCGGGCACACGCGTTGCTGGGTCCGTCCTCATGAGGAGGAGGCCCCATGAAACGAATCGCGTTCTGTGTGCTGGTATCGACGTCCGCCTTCGCTCAGATCAGCGACTGCGATCCGACCACCCTGCCGCCGGGAACGCCGCGCCTGATGGTGGAGGCCAAGCGCGTGCATTGGAGCGAGATCCCGTGCGCGATCGTCTACGACCTCGTCGCCGGCGACCTGCGCCTGCTGACACGTTCGGGCGGGGACTACGCGCTTGCGACGAAGGGGTGCGTCGCGAACGACGCGCCGCCGCCGGGGCTCGAGTTCCTGCAGACCCCCGAGCCGGGGGCGGGGTTCTGGTTGTTGGTTCGGGGAGTGGGGCCGGCGGGACCGGGGACGTACAACACCGCCGTGCCGACCCAGGTGGGCGATCGGGACATCGGCATTTCGGCGTCGCCGAATCCGTGTCCCTGACGTAGACGGCCCCGCCCGGGCGTTGCGTCCCGGACGGGGCCTAGGGGGTGGACGCTACCTAGCGTCCCTTCCCATCCTTCTTCTCGCCTTGCTTCTCGTCCTGCGGCTCGCTGTCACCCTTCCTTTTCTTCTTCTTTTCTTCGCGGGCCTTGGCTTTCGTCTCGGCCTCCTGCCGGGCCTGCGCACGCTCCTGCTTCTGGACTTCGGCCTTGCGCTGGGTCTGTTGCTGAGCCCGTTCCTGCGCCTTCGCGCGCTCCTGCTTCTGCGTCTCGGCCCGCTGCTCGGCCTTCATGCGCTCCTGCGCCTGCTGCTGCTGCCGCGCCATCGCCTCACGGTCGGCGCCGCCGCGTTGTTCCATCCGGTTGTTGCGCTGGGCGTCCAGCTCGGTCGTCCTGCGCCCGCGGGAGCTCTCGATGCGGGCCTCGTCTCGCGTGGCGGATTGTCGGGACGGCGACGGCGCCTGCGCCTTTTCGTCCCGGCGACGGTCCTGCTTGCCGCCCCGCTTGACGTCCGGAATCGGCTCGTCCTTCGGCACGGGTTGCGCCGCGCGAAGGGCGCGTTCGCCTTTCTCGCGGACCCGGAGGTCGGCGCGGCTGAACCGTGCGGCCGGGGCGACCCGGCTCACCTGCTCGATCGAGCGGACGTCGACCTTCCTTCCGGTCGCGCGTTCGACGGCTCGCACGTCCGGACCGCGGTTCACGACGACGTCGTTGTCGATCGTGATGTTGTTGACGATCGTGGTGTTGCGGATGACGGTGCGGGTGGTCTCGATCGGGACCACGCGCGTGCGCACGCGAGGCGTCAGGAAGTCGCCCGCGCCGACGAAGACGAACAGGTTCGGGTCGTCTCCGACGTTGAACGACGCGCCGATCGAGAACGTCGGCGGGACGGGAGCCCAGCCGATGTAGTCGGGTCCGGTGCGGAACACGACCCACGAGGGCGCCCAGGTGTAGCCCGGGATCCACACCCAGCCGTGGCCGGGGTCGAGGACCCAGGTGCCGTAGTGATAGGGGACGGCGCCCCACGAGTAGTCGGAGACCCACACCCAGCCGACGTCACTGCACTCCCAGTGGCCGTCGTAGTACGGGTTCCAGCCGCGCGTGTAGACCTCGGGCTGCCAGACCCGGCCGTATTGCGCCGAGACGAGCCATCGGCCGTGCGGCTCGAGGTTCGAGTAGAAGAAGCCGAACGAGACGTCCACGTCCGCCTTCGTCGGCGTCGGGGCCGCGAACGTGACGAGGATCGCGGCGAGCATCAAGGCGATCGATCGGGCGGTCTTCATGCACCACCTCACTTTCGCCCCCTCGTGTGGGTCCTCCCGGTCCCCACGATGAAATGGCAAGGGGTGTGCCGATCGGGGAAAGCCCGCGATCGCGGGAATTCTCGGGATGAGACGGTGTCGAAATGGCCTCGGCCCACGGTTGCGGGGCACTTGCGTTGCGATTCGCCGCGTGACCCTGACCGCCCCCGGGCGCGTTTACGCCGAGCCGGTCCGGCGGTAGGCTGTTTCCCGACCGCAAGGAGCGCACGTGACGTTCGTCCCCGTCCTGGCCTTCGCACTGGTGCTCGCCCAGACCGCTCCGGCCCCCGCTCCGGCGGGGGCGCAGCTTCACGGCACCGCGTTTCTCGCCCGCAACGCGCCCGCGGTGGGGGCGGTCGTCGTGCTCGACCCGGTCGATCCCGCCGGGCTCGTCCGGATGACGACCATCGACACCCGGGGCTCGTACCGCTTCGACGGGATCGCGAACGGCGTCTACCGCCTGAGCTTCCGTAGGGACGGCCTCAGGACGGTGGTCCGGGAGGGGCTCGAGCTCAAGGGGCCCTTCCGGACCGTCCTCGAGGTCACGATGGAGCCCGGGGACGACGCCGTCCCCGCGCCCGTCGCCGGTCCCGACGCGTCGGGAGGTCCGTTCCGGCTCGAGGGGCGGATCGTCACGCGCCAGGGCGGGTCGGCGGGGGAAGTCCGCATTCGGCTCACGCGCGAGGACGGGGCGGGGGACCCCAAGACGACGGTCACGGCACCCGACGGGACGTTCTCCATCGACGGCGTCGCGGCGGGGCGCTGGCGCGCGACGGTCGCCGGAGCGGGGTTCCTTCCCATCCGCGCGGCGTTGATGGTGTCGCGCGACCGCCGCGTGGAGGCGTCGCTCGTCCCGCAGCCCGCGAGCTTCGAGGCGGCCCCGGAAGACCTGATGCCGGTGGAGGAGCCGATCCCGCCGCGGCGTTGATCGGCGCTCCCCGCGAGGAGCGATGATGGCGATCGAGTGGGACGACGTCCGCTACCGGGGCGACGCCGCCGACGTGAAGGAGATGTTCGAGACGTATCGCGTCGAGGATTATCTCGACGCGTTCGAGGAGAACGTCCGGCAACACGACCTCGGCCTGCGCGAGCAGCTCCTCACGAACGGGATCCGGCTGACGCAGCCGCTGTCGCCGAGGATCTTCGCGCTGATCGAGAGCGTGAGCGCCCGGCTCGAGATCGAGGCGAAGGCGGAGGTCTTCTGCGTTCCCAGCGGCGACGTCAACGCCTTCGCCGCGATCGACGTGCGCAAGGGCGGGACGAACTACCTCGTCGGCGTCACCTCGGCGGCGCTCGAGCGACTGACCGATCCCGAGCTCGCGTCGATCCTCGGCCACGAGATGGGGCATTTCCTCTTCGGGAACAACCGGCTCCAGGGGCTGATCTCCACCGACCGCAACAACCCGTCGGCGACGGTGCTCCCGGCGCTGGGCGAGAGCCTGTTCCTGCGCTGGCGCAAGAAGGCGGAGATCAGCGCCGATCGCGCCGGCCTTCTCGCCTGCGGGGACTTCGAGGCGTCGGCGAGGGCGCTCCTCAAGGCGACCTTCGGCCTCTCCGAGCGCAACCTGAACCTCGACATCACGGCGCTGCTGGCCCAGGTCGACGAGGTGAAGGGGCATCCGGAGCTCATGGAGGCGACGTTCGCCAGCCACCCGCTCCTCCCGATCCGTCTCAAGGCGCTCGAGCTGTTCTCGCGCTCGGAGAAGGCGGCGCGCAACGGGTTCGCCTCCGGGCGCCCGGGGCGCAGGCTCTCCGACGACGCCCTCGAGGACGCGGTCGACGAGCTCGTGCTCCTGACGCGGCGGTATCCGTACGAGGACCTGCACAAGGCGGTGATGCAGGTCGTCGCGCTCGGCGGGGCGCTCCTGCTCAGCGCCGACGGCGACGTCTCGGACGAGGAGGTCAAGATCCTCGTCCAGATCCTCCACCGCTGGTTCACCGACGAGCCCGAGGCGGAGATCGTCACCGACCGGAAGAAGATCCTCGAGTTGCTCCCGGCGGCGGCGGCGAAGGTGAAGAAGGACGGGGACGAAGGGGACAAGATGTTCGTGCTCACGCGGCTCGCCGAGGTCGCCCTCGCCGACGGCGCGCTCGTGGAGAGCGAGAGCGCGGTCGTGCACGAGGTGGCGGAGCGGATCGGCGTCCCGGCGAAGAGCGCCTCGTCGGTGCTCATCGCCGCCGCGCAGGCGGTGGGCTTCCGTTCGGACGTGAAGCTGAACCGGCTCTCGGAGCGGCTGCGGCGTTCGCTGCAGACGGGGTTTCGCGGCGCGACGCGCAGCTAGCTCGGCCGGCGGAACGACGGGTTCCTCACTTCTTCGACTTCTTCGCGTCCTGCGCCTGCTTCACCGTCTCCCCCGTCCGGACCGCGAAATACCCGCGTTTCGCGCGCACCTCGACGTCGGGGACGGTCGAACGGACCTCGATCTTGACCCAGCGGCCGTCGTACTCCTTCAGCGAGGACTGATAGCTGATGTAGTACTGCGCGCGGAGCTCGTCGGCGATCGCCTTGTAGGCGGCGGCGAGCTCTTTGGCCTTGTCCGCGAAGAAGGCGCGGCCGCCCGTCGCGTCGCAGAACTCCTTGAGCGCCCCCTTGCGGACCGACGGGCCCAGGCCGATCGCGTAGATGAGGACGTCCTGGGTCTTGGCTTCCTCGAGGACGCGGTGGAAGGGGAACTGGCTGCTCGTGTCGTCGCCGTCGGTGAGCAGCACGATCGCCTTGCGCCCGTCGATGCCGCGCAGCTTCCGGAACGCGGCGTGCAGCGCGTCGTAGATCGCGGTGTCGCCGATCGCCTCGGTGCTCGAGGCCGCGTCCTTCAGCGCGGCCTTGTCGGAGGTGAGATCCTGGATCAGGAAGACCTTGTCGTCGAAATCGATGACGAGGGCCCGGTCGTCGTCCTTGAGCTGGTCGATGAAGCCGAGCGCCCCCTCGTGGACGTCGTCGAGCGCGTCCCGGATGGAGCCGGAGCTGTCGAGCAGCAGGGCCAGCGTGATCGGGCGGTCCTCCGGGTAGAAGTCGAGGATCGTCTGCTCCTCGCCGTCCTCGAGCACCCGGAACTGCTCCCGCTTCAGCCCCGCGATCGGCTGCTTCCCCTTCGTCTCGGCCGTCGCCCAGAGCAGGACGCGGTTCACCTCCTCGATCTGGAGCCCGACGACCTTCCGGGTGACGATCGTGTCGGAGACGGAGAGCCCTTCCCTGTGCCACGCCGTCGCGCGGATCACGTACGAGCGGGTCTCGGGGCCGAAGTCGAAGACGAACTCGAACGGCGCGGCGCGGTCCACGAAGACGACCTTGTCGCCGACCGCGAACTCGACGCGGTCGAGGTCGTCGGGGGACTCGATCTTCACCTCGGCGGCGATCTTGGCCTTCCCGAGGACGAATTCGTCGTTCCGGGGCTCGGTGATCGCGATCGAGAAACCGCGACGCGTGGGTTTCGGCTGGGCGAGCGCGGGGAGCGAGCCGACGAGGGCGGCGACCGCGAGCAGCGCGATCGCGCGCCTCATGGGCGGCCCTCCTCGGCGGGCTGGGGGCGCACGACGAAGGGCGGCGGCGGCGGGGCCTGCGGGGCGCGCGAGGGGGCGATCCGGGCGAGCACGCGGCGCACGCGCTCGGCCGTTTCCCCCGAAGCCCCCGATTCGATGTAGCGGACGTAGGCGTCGACCGCTTCCTCGCGTCGGCCGGAGCGGTAGAGGGCGTTGCCGAGGTAGGCCCACGCCCGGTCCGGCGCCCCCGGCAGCACGATCGCCCGGCGGAAGGCCTCGATCGCCGCGGCGTCGTTGCCGAGCAACGCGAGTGCGACGCCGTCGTTGACCTCGGCCACGGGGTCCTGGGACGACCGCGCGAGCACCGCGTAGAGCTCGTGAGCCTCCTGGTAACGTCCGGCGCGGAGGCGGTACCAGGCGAGGCGCTCCGTGTCGGGGCCTTGCGTGCCCGCGCGGGACTCGAGTTCGGCCGCCTCGGCGAAACGCCCGCGCGACGCCTCGAGGGTCGCCGCTTCGCGGAAGTCGACGGCGGTGGCGGTTCCCGCCTCGAGCCTCGCGGTGATCGCGGCGACCCGGTCGCGCTCGGCGACGGTCGCGGCCCGCGTCTCTTCCACGCGGACTCTCGTGCTGGTGTCGGTCCGTTCGTCGGCGAGGATCGCGTCGAGCTCGGCGAGCGCTCCGGCGTAGTCCCCCTCGCGGCGGCGCAGCTCCGCGTTCCCCTCCCGTGCGGGGGGATGGGCGGGGTCGCGCGCGAGTGCCTCGCCGAACGCCTTCGCGGCGTCCCCCGCAAGGCCGAGGTCGAGGAGGATCCTGCCGAGGACCGCGCGGGGGTCGGGATTCCAGGGCTGCAGCTCGATGGCTCGCCTCACGGTGGCGACCGCTTCGTTCTGCAAGCCGAGCCGGGCGTAGGCCAACGCGAGCCGGTTCAGGCCGGGGACGTAGTCGGGGCGGACGGTCACCCCTTCGGCAAGCAGCTTGACCGCTTCCTCGAGACGGCCCCGGCGCAGGTAGAGGTCGCCCAGGCTCACGTAGGCCTCGGGATACCCGCGGTTGGAGGCGATCGCCTTTTCGTAGAAATCGACGGCGGCGGCCTCGTCCGCGCGGGCCTCGGCGAGCCGGCCGAGCCCTTCGTAGGCGGCGGGGAAGTCGGGGCGGAGCTTGAGGGCACGGTGGTAGGCGGCCTCGGCTTCGCCGAGATCGCCGATCTGGAGGTAGGCATCGCCGAACGCCACGTGCGCCTGGAGCTGGCTGGGGTCGAGCTCTAAGGCGACGCGCAGGGCGTCGACCGCCGCGGTGGGGCGCCGGTCGCCGAGGAGCGCCAGGCCGAGGAAGTACCACGCGCGGTAGGAGTTGAGGGCCGTGTTCGTCACCCCGCGGAGGATCTCGACCGCCTTCCCGTATTCGCCGCGGTTCACGAGCGCGGCGCCTTCGCTCAGGCGGCGGAACGATTCCGCGCGGACCTCCACGGCCTTGCCCGCCCGGACGTGCGGGGACAGGAACACGAGGAGGACGGCAAGGGGGAGGATCCGTCGCACGGGCACCTCGTTCAGGAGACGGTGGGGAGTCTAACCCCGGTCAAATCCGGCCGCATCCGAGCGTGTTACCTTCCGACCGCATGGACGCGACTTCGATCGGCCTCCTCGGTGTCGCGGGAGTCGCCGTCGTGCACACCGCGGCGGGCCCCGACCACTGGCTTCCGTTCATCATGCTGGCCCGCGCGCGTGGCTGGAGCCGCGCCCGGACGTTCGCCGTCACCGCGGCCTGCGGGATCGGGCACGTCGCATCGTCGCTGCTCCTGGGGGTGGGAGGCCTCGCCCTCGGGTACGAGATCGCGCACCTGGCCGGCATCGAGGAGATCCGGGGGGACCTCGCGGCGTGGGCGCTGCTGGCCTTCGGCTTGGCCTACACCGTCTGGGGGGTGCGCCGCGGGTTGCGGCGCCGGCACGCGATCGAGGTGCACGCCCACGGGGATCACGTGCACGTGCACCGCCACGCGATCCACCTCCACGCGCACCGGCACGACCACGGATGGAAGCAGCAGCAGACGACCTTCTGGTCGCTCTTCCTGGTCTTCGTCCTCGGCCCCTGCGAGCCGTTGATCCCGCTGTTCATGGTGCCCCTGGGGGAGGGGCGACTGGCGGCCGCGTGGACGATGGCGGCGTTGTTCTCCGTGGTCACGATCGCGACGATGCTCGTGCTCGTGGGCGTCGCGCTGGCCGGCATGCAGCGGCTGCCGGTTCGCGGACTCGAGCGCTGGTCGCACGCCCTCGCCGGAGCGGTCGTCGCGTCCTGCGGCGTCGCGATGTTGTTCGGACTTTAGAACTAAAAGGGGCCTGACCCCTTTATACCGCCCGGCCGTCGCGGATCTCGAGGACACGGCTGGCGCGTCGGGCGAGCGCGGGGTCGTGCGTGATGACGATCACCGTTCGCCCCTGCTTCCACAGGTCCTCGAAGATCCCCATGATGTCCCCTCCCGACGAGGTGTCGAGGTTCCCCGTGGGCTCGTCGGCGAGGAGGATCGAGGGGTTCATCGCGAGGGCGCGTGCGATCGCCACGCGCTGCATCTGACCTCCGGACAGTTCGGTGGGGCGGTGCTCCATGCGCTGACCGAGGCCGACCCGCTCGAGCAGCTCCTTCACGCGCGTGCGCCGCTCGCCCTTCGGAACCCCACCGAACAGCAGCGGCAGCTCGACGTTCTCGTAGGCGGTGATCTGCGGCAGCAGGTTGAACGCCTGGAAGACGAAGCCGACGTGCTGGTTGCGGACGGCGGCGAGCTCGTCCTTGGTCAGACCGCCCACCTCGCGGCCGCGCAGGTTGTAGCTGCCGCCCGACGGGGTGTCCAGGCAGCCGATCAGGTTCATGAGGGTGGATTTCCCGGACCCCGAGGGGCCGACGATCGCCACGAACTCCCCGGCGCCCACGTCGAGATCGACCCCGCGCAGCGCCTCCACCCGGATCGCCCCGGTGTCGTAGACCTTCGTGATGCCGCGCATGCGGATCACGTCGCCGGCATTCGTGGCCGTCGCGGCGGTGGCGGTCGAGGTCGTCGTCTGGTCCATGGGGCACCTCACTCGTAACGAAGGGTCTGGGCCGGGTCGACCGACGCGGCGCGTCGCGCCGGGAAATACGCCGCGAGCAGTCCCACCGCGCCGAGGATCCCGGCCGAGGCGAGGCCCACCGAGAGGGAGAGCGTGGGCTTGCCGAGGAATTGCAGGGCCTCGTTGCCGTCCGTCGGGATCATCCCGAGGATCGCGACGAGGAACGTGGCGCCGACGAGACCGAGCAGCCCCCCGGTCAGCGTGTAGGCGAGCCCCTCGAGCAGGAGCGGAGCGGTGATCCATGCCGGCCGGGCGCCCAGCGCCATCTTCACGCCGATCTCGCGCGTACGCTCCTTCACGGTCGCGTACATGATGTTCGCAACCCCGACGCCGCCGATCGTGAGCGTGAGCCCGCCGATGATCCCGAGGAAGATCTGGATGCCGAGAAGGACGTTGCGCGTGATCCTGCCGCTCTCGACGGTATCCCAGCACCCCAACGCCGGCTCGTCGGCCGGGTCGAACCCGTACCGGGGGCTGAGCAGCTCCCGCACGCGCGTGATCGCCGCCTTCATCTGGTCGGGGTCCCGCGGGCGGATCACGACGTTCGCGAGGCGATCGCGCCCGAACTGCGCGCGGAAGGTCTGGATGGGGATCACGGCGTTCGACGCATCGGGGCCGCCGTACGTCCCCATCTGCATCTTCTTCTGCATCACGCCGATCACCGTGTAGGGGACGTTGTTGACCAGGACCACGTTCCCGACCGGCTCCTCCTTGGCGAAGAGCTGCTCGGCGAGCTCGTTTCCGAGGAAGATCACGCGGCGGCGATGCTCGTCGTCGAGGTCGTTGATGAAGCGTCCCCCCTGGCGGGCGATGTGATTGCGCAGGTCGCCATACTCGCGCGTGGTCCCGGTGACGCGCGCGTTGATCGTCGTGCGCCCCCACGTCAGGCTCGTCTGCCAGCTGCGCATTTCGCCTACGATCCCGTCGAGCTCGGGCATGCGCTCGCGCAGCATCGCGACGTCGTCGATCCGCGGCCGGATGGGCCGCCCCGGAGGAAGCCCCTGCCACCCCTTCGTCGTCTCGCCGGGCCAGAAGACCCCGATTCCCGACCCCATCCCCGCCATGTTGGTCGACATCTGTTTCCGCAGTCCCTCGCCGAAGGCGAGCAGCAGCAGGAGGGCCACGGTGCCCCACGCGATCGCGGCGATCGTGAGGTAGGCGCGCTTGCGCTGGATGCGCGACGAGGTCCAGAACAGCTGGAGGACGACCGAGGAGGAGCTCATGCGCGCCCCTACAGCTTCATCGCGACGACGGGGTCGAGGCTCGCGGCGTCCCGCGCCGGGAACCACCCCGCCAACACGCCGATCAGCCCGAGCAGTCCCGCGGTGACGCCGGCGACGAAGGGGGAGATCGTCGGGGTCCCCACGTACTCGGACAGGCCCAGCGACGGGAAGATCGCGCAGATCGACCAGGAGAGGCCGAGCCCGATCGCGCCGCCGACCGCGGTGAGCAGGAGGGTCTCGACGATGAACTGGGAGAGGATCCAGCGCGAGCGCGCGCCCAGCGCCATCTTGATGCCGATCTCGCGCGTCCGCTCCTCGACGACGACGTTCATGATGTTCGACACGCCGATCCCGCCGACGACGAGGGTCAGCGAGCCGACGATCCCGAGGAACGCCTGGAACGCGAGCATGAAGGTGTCGAGGAACTTCGTCCCCTCGGTCGTGTCCCAGATTCCGATCGCCTCCTTGTCCTTGGGGTCGAAGCGGTGCTTGCCCGCGACGATCTCGAGGACCTGGGTCTTCGCGGCCTCGGTCTTCGCGACGTCCTTCGCGCGGAAGATGAAGTTGTCCACGTACTCGGCGCCGGTCAGGGCGCGGAAGGTGCTTCCGGGGATCCAGGCCTTGTCCTGGTCGCGCCCGCTGTACGACGAGTCCTGCTCCTTCTCGATCATCACGCCGACGACGGTGAACGGCGATCCCTGGACGAGCACGGTTTTTCCGACCGGGTCGGTCTCCCCGAAGATGTTGGTCGCGAGCTTGTCCCCGAGGAAGACGACGCGGCGTTGCTGCTGCTCGTCGAGGTCGTTGATCCAGCGGCCCCCGGAGCGGGGGATGACGTTGCGCATCTCGCCGTAGACGGGGACGACGCCGGAGACGTCGGCGGGAACCGTCTTGGACCCGAAGGTCATCTTCAGGGTGTTCATGTATTCGCCGCTGATTCCGCCGACGAGATCGGCCCGGGCGGCGACGAGCTGCATGTCCTCCTCGGCGAGACGGATGCGCCGGCCGCGGCCGAGGCCCTCGAACGGGATCGAGGTGCGCGAGGGCCAGGCGATGCAGATCGCGTCGCCCAGCCCGTTCTGCGCCTTGATCAGCTGCTTGTGCAGCCCCTGCCCGAAGGCCAGGAGCAGGCTCACCGCCACGGTGCCCCAGACGATCCCGAAGGTCGTCAGGAACGTGCGCAGCTTCTGGCTGCGCAGGTCCCGCGCGAGCTGCTTCAGGCCGACCCCGATGCCCACGGCGCTACCCCTTGATCTCTCGCGGGGGCCGCTCGATGACGCGATCGCCCGCCTTCAGCCCCTCGACCACCTCGACGTTGAGGCCGTCGGAGAGGCCGGTCTTGATCTCGACCTTGCGCGGCTCGTCCTTGGGGCCCGCCCCCGGGAGCTCGACGAACGCCTTCTTGCCCGCGTCCTCGAAGGTCACGAGGCGCTCGGCGACGAGGACGATGTCCTTCTTCTCCCGGATCACGACGTCGGCGTTGGCGGAGTACCCGGCGCGCAGCACGGCGTGCTGGCCCGGGTCGAGCTCGATCTCGACCTCGAAGAGCTTGGAGTTGTCGCGCTCGATCGCCTGCGGGGCGATCCGCGTCACGATCCCGGTGACGGCGGCGTCGGGGAGGGCGCCGATCTTGAGACGGGCGGGGAGGCCGACCTGGAGCTTGCCGACGTCGATCTCGTCCACGGTCCCCTTGAAGATGAGGTCGCCCATCGGCGCGATCGTCGCGAGCTCGGTCCCCGCCTGGTACGAGGTCAGCGGCACGACCGGATCGCCGGGGTTCACCGCCCGCGACAACACGGTCCCGCCCGCGGGCGCGCGGACGACCGACTCCATCTGGTTCGAACCGCTGGTGATCCGCCCCTTCTTGACGAGGTCGAGGTTGTCCTGCGCCTGCGCCACCGAGATCCGGGTCCGCTCGAAGGACTCGCGCCTCGCATCGAGGTCGCCGCGGGGGACGATCCCCGACGCTCCCAGCTCGTTGGCGCGGCGGAAATCCGCCTCGGCCCGCTCGAAGGCGGCCTGCGCGAGCTCGAGGGTCCGCTGCGCCTCGACGACTTCCTGGGGGGTGGGGTCGGGGACGATCTCGAAGAGGATCTGTCCCGCTTGGACGGTGTCGCCGACGTCCACGGCGGCCTTGCGGACGATGCCGGAGATCTTGGACTTCACCTGGAACTTGAGCCGGGGCTCGATCTTGCCGACCGCCACCGCCTTCTCGGTGATGGAGCCGGTCACGACCTCCACGGTCTTGATCCCGGGACCCGCGTCGCGCCCCGAAAGCCAGGCGTAAGCTCCCAGCGCGGCCGCCGCGACGACGGCGAGGATGAGGACTCCTCGGATGACCTTCTTCATGGGTGCCTCCCGGAACGGCGGGCGCCGCCCTCCGCCTGGGTAGTACGCGCGGGCCTTTCGAGATGTTCCCGCGGAGCGGGCGAACGGTTGAAAGGTGCGGGTGGGCGGCGCCGGCGGAACGGGGTTTGACGCCGCCCCCCGGCTCCGCGAGAATCGGCCGAAGCCGATGGCACGAGCAACCTTCCGTTCTCCGATCCTCGCGAGCGCCCTTGCCCTCCTCGCGCCGGCGTGTTCGGGGTCCCGCGCCGATCGGACCTCCGATCCGGTCGGCGATCTCGAGGTCCATCGCGGCCCCTTCGTCGAGACGGTCCTGCTGACCGGCGCCTTGGAGGCCGAGCGCTCCGCCGACCTGGGGGTTCCGAGGATCCCCGGCGGGACGTCGATCCGCTGGCTCGAGGCGGACGGCGCGCGCGTGAAGGCGGGGCAGAAGGTCGTCGAGTTCGACGGGGCGTCGTTCGGTCGCGACCTGGAGGAGAAGAAGGTCCAGCGCCGCCAGGCGGAAAGCGACCTCGAGCAGCGCATCGCCGAGGTTGCCGCCCGCAACGCCGACAAGGCGTTCGCGGTCGAGCAGCGGCGGCTCGCGCTCGAAAAGGCGAAATCCGAGGCGGAGGTTCCGGCCGAGCTCCTCGCCGCGCGGCAGTGGCAGGAGCGTCAGCTCGCCCTCGAGCGCGCGAAGGTCGAATACGCCAAGGCCCTCGAGGACGAGAAAGCCTCGGCCCAGGCCGGGGAGGAGGACATCGAGCAGCGCCGGATCAACCTCCAGAAGGCCGCGCGCGAGATCGCCGTCGCCGAGACGGCGCTGTCCGAGATGACCCTCGTGGCGCCCACCGACGGGATCCTCGTTCATGCCGACCACATGTGGGAGGGGCGGAAGCTGCAGGTCGGCGACACCGTCTGGATGGGCGTCACCGTCGTCCGCATCCCCGACCTCGCCGCGATGCGCGTCCAGGCGCAGCTGAGCGACGTCGACGATGGGCGGATCGCCCCCGGCATGCGCGTGCGCTGCGTCCTCGACACCTACCCGGAGCTGGAGTTCCCCGGGAAGATCGTCGAGGTCCAGGCCGTCGCCCGCGAGGCCGAGCGATTCTCGCCGCGCCGGATGTTCCCGACCGTCGTCACGCTCGACAGGACCGATCCCGAGAGGATGCGGCCCGGGATGTCCGTCCGCGTCGAGGTCGAGGCGGCGAGGCGGGAAGGGGCCCTCCTGGCGCCGCGCGCGGGCCTCGACCTGGCGGCGGACCCGGTCGTCGCCCGCCTGCGCGGCGGGGAGCGCAGGCCCGTGAAGCTCGGCCCGTGCAACGCGAGCGTGTGCATCGTCGAGGAGGGGCTGGAGGAGGGGCGCGTGCTCGAGGCGACGCCGTGAAGCGCCGGACGTGGTTTCTCGGGGGGGCGGTCGCCGTCGCGGCGATCGCCTGGGCGGCCTGGCCGGCCCGCGGGGGCGCCGACGGGGACTGGACCGAGGTGAAACGCGGCGACCTCGTCGTCGAGGTCGAAGTGAGCGGGGAGCTCCGCGCCAAGGAGACCGCCGCGCTCGGGCCTCCGCCGATCGAGGATCTCTGGGAGTTCAAGATCTCGATGCTCGCCCCCGAGGGCTCGCAGGCGAAGGCGGGCCAGCCCGTCATGGCGTTCGACGCCACCGAGCTCGACCGCAAGCTCCAGCAGAAGATCGCCGAGGCCGACGAGGCGAAGGGGAAGATCGACAAGCGCCGCGCCGACGCGGAGCTCGCCCGCGCGCGCGACGCGCTCCAGCTCGCCGAGGCGGAGGCGAAGGCCCGGAAGGCGCGCCTGCAGGTCGAGGTGCCGCCGGGGCTGCAGGCCGACCGCGCGTTGTTCACCGCGAAGCTCGAGCTCGAGGAGAGCGAGCGCGAGATCGCCTACGTCAAGGCCCGGACGCAGGCGGCGCGGCACGCGGAGGAGGTCGCCCTCTCGGCGCTCGAGGGGCAGCGCGGCGCCGCGGAGCGGCGCGTGCGCGAGATCCGCGAGGCGATCGCATCGATGACCGTGAAGGCGCCGCGCGAAGGGACCGTCGTCTACGTCTCGAACTGGCGCGACGAGAAGAAGAAGGTCGGCGATTCGGTCTACAAGACCGAGCGCGTCCTCGAGATCCCCGACCTCGCCTCCCTCGCCGCGAGCGGGAACATCGACGAGGCGGACGCCGGACGGATCCGCCCCGGGCAGAAGCTCGCGCTGAGGCTCGACGCGCACCCCGACGTGACCTTCGGGGGCCGGATCGTCTCGATCGGCGACACGGTGCAGCGGAAGTCGTGGCGCGATCCGCTCAAGGTCGTGAAGCTCGAGATCGAGCTCGACGGCACCGACACGCGACGCATGCGGCCCGGGATGCGGTTCCGGGGGACCGTCGAGGCCGAGCGGGTCGCGGGCGAGGTCCTCGTTCCGCTCGAGGCGGTGTTCCGCGCCGACGCGGGGCCCGTGGTCTACCGCCGGTCGCTCGGGGGGTACGAGGCCGTCCGGGTGGACCTCGGCCGGCGGAACGCCACCCACGCCGTGGTGGTGAAAGGGCTCGCCGCGGGGGACCGCGTGGCGCGCCGCGACCTCGCCGCGGCGGACAGGGAGGGGGCGTGATCCGCGCGTTTCCGCTCGTCACGCTCGGAATCCTCCTCTCCGCCTGCTCGCGCGGCCCCGACGTCCCCACCGTCGAGGTCCAGGAGACGACCTTCGAGCGCCGCGTCACGGCCGAGGGGCAGGTCGAGGCGAAGGACGCGACGCCGATCACCGGCCCGATGGACACGGAAGGGGCGATGAAGGTCGCCTGGATGGTCCCCGAGGGCTCGCGCGTCGCCGAGGGAGACGTCGTGCTCCGGTTCGATCCGGTGGACATGGAGAAGCTGCTCGCCGACGGCCGCGCCGAACGCGCGGTCGCGGACAGCAAGCGCACGGGGATGGAGGTCGAGAGCGACGGCGTGCTGCGCAACCTCGACCGCGACGCGGCCCTGGCGCGGGAGGAGCTTTCCGCATCGGCGAAGTTCCAGGCGAAGGATCCGGACATCTTCTCCCGCCGCGAGATCATCCAGGCGGAGATCGACCGCGACCTCGCGTCGCGCCGGCTGGCGCACGCCGAGGGCTCGCGCGCGGTGCGAAGCCGGATCGCGACGGCCGACCTCGCGCTCGTGGACATCGACCGGCGCAAGGCCGACCTTCGGATCGGCCAGGCGGAGAAGGGGCTGCGGGCCCTCGAGGTGAAGGCGCCGCACGCGGGGATCGTCGTCTACCAGCGCGACTGGCAGGGGAACACGACCCGCGTGGGGGACACGATCTGGCCCGGGGAGGAGGTCGCGGAGATCCCGCGGCTGGACACGATGATCGCCAAGGTGTTCGTGCTCGAGGCGGACGCCGGCGGCCTCGCGGTCGGGCTTCCGGCGGAGGTCGTTCTCGAGGCGTACCCCGAGGCGCCCGTCCCCGCGAAGATCACCAAGGTGGCGACCCTGGCCAAGCGCCGGATGGGCTGGGTGCCGGTGCAGTACTTCGAGGTCGAGGTCGCCTTCGATCGGCAGGATCCCGATCGCATGAAGCCCGGCCAGCGCGTTCGCGCGGCTCTGGCCCTCGAGCGCCGGGACAAGGCGGTCGTGGTCCCGCGCGGCAGCGTCTTCGAGCGCGAGGGGAAGAAGGTCGTCTACCGCCGGAACGGCCGCGGCTTCGAGCCCGTCGAGGTCGCGCTCGGCCCGGCCGCCGTCGGGAACGTCGTCATCGAGAAGGGGCTCGCCGCGGGCGAGCGGATCGCGCTGCGCGACCCCGAGGCGGAGGAGCGCTCCGACGGCGAGAAGCCCGCGTCGGGACCCTCCTCGCCGAGGTCGGCGTCGTGACGCCGCAGGAGTCGCTCCAGGCGGCGCTCGAGAACCTCGCCGCGCACAAGCTCCGCTCCGCGCTCACCATGCTCGGGATGATCTTCGGCGTGGGCGCCGTGATCGCGATGCTCTCCATCGGGGCGGGGGCGGAGCGGCAGTCGATGGAGATGATCGAGCGCATGGGACTGCGCAACGTGCTCGTCCGCGCCAAGGACAAGAAGGAGGAGGAGCTCCGCGAGATCCGGAAGAAGTCGCTCGGCGTCTCCTGGCGCGACGCGCAGGGGATCGAGGACGGCGTGCCGGGGGTGGAGAACGCCCTCCCCAAGCTGCTGATCGAGCCGTACAAGGTGCTCGCCCCCGACGCGAAGACCGAGGCGAAGGTCTGGGGCGTCTCCTCGCGCCACCCCGAGCTCTCGGGCCTCGAGCTCGCCGAAGGGCGGTTCTTCGACGTCCGCGACGAGGCCGAGCACGCGCAGGTCTGCGTGATCGGACCGAAGGTGCGGCGCGAGCTGTTCGGCTACGACGCGGCGCTGGGGAGACTCGTCAAGGTCAACGACGTGTGGCTCGAGGTCGTCGGGGTGCTGCGGGCATCGGGGGGCGGATCCTCGTTCGAGGGGGTGCAGGTCGGTTCGACCGCGGAGGAGATCTACCTCCCGGTGACGACGGCCCAGCGGAAGTTCGACCGTCCGCCGCTGAAGTCGCCGCTCGACGAGATCGTGGTGCGGCTCGACGCCGGCGCCTCGCCGCGGGATGCCGCGACCGCGATCCGCGGGCTGCTGGAACGGCTGCACGGAGGGGTGGACGACTGGGAGCTCGTCGTTCCGGAGGCCCTGCTCGAGCAGAGCCGGAGGACCCAGCGCCTGTTCAACATCGTGATGGGGTGCATCGCCGGGATCTCCCTTCTCGTCGGCGGGATAGGGATCATGAACATCATGCTCGCCACGGTCCTCGAGCGGACCCGCGAGATCGGCGTGCGCCGCGCGGTCGGCGCCAAGCGCAAGGACATCCGCACGCAGTTCATCGTGGAGTCGTTCTCGATCAGCGCGCTCGGCGGCCTCGCCGGCGTGGCGCTCGGCGTCGGCATCGCGCAGGTGGTCGCGATGTGGGCGGGATGGCCGACCGTCGTGACCGCGGGCTCGATCGTGCTCTCGACCGGCGTGTCGGTGGCGGTCGGCCTCGTGTCGGGGATCTACCCGGCGGTGCGCGCCGCCGCGCTCGATCCGATCGAGTCGCTGCGTTACGAGTAGCGCGACCGTCTCCCGCCGCTACTTCGCCTCGTAGGTCGCCCGGACCACCTGGAAGGCGTAGGCCTTGCCGTCGCGCGTCGCGACGCGTCCGCGCCACACGGCGGGGGGCTCGAACCGGAACGAGAGGACCTTGTGGCGGCTGCGCAGCAGGCGCAGCGCGTGTCCCCCGTCGCTCCAGTTCCCGTCGTGCCCCAGGCGGACGACCAGCTCCTGAAGCCCTTCCATCGGGAGCTCGGGGCCGGTCAGGTGGCGGCAGTGTTTCCACCACAACATCTCGTCGAGGTTGTCGAACTCGTAGACCGGCGGCTTCTCGAAGGCCGCCTCGAGGCGCTGCGGCCGTCCCGGGATCTCGACGAGCTCGAGCGGGCGAACCGTCGCGAAGGGCGCCAGGCGGTCGCGGAGCGAGGCCTTCGGGAACAGGTCCCTCGTCGCGCCTTTCGCCGCGTCGCGCAGGGCCAGGCGCCGGACGAACCCGTCGGCGGGGAGGATCGCGTAGCCGCTCTCGCGGTCGCCGAGGAAGACGCAATCCTCGGGGGCCTCGAGATAACGGGCCGCCGCGAACGCGGCGAGGGTCGCGTCGAGCAGCGCCCCCGCGCGCTCCACGTCGCGCTCGGACCCGGCGACAGCCAGCGCGTCCCACGCGGGGCGCAGGTCGAGGTCCTCCTGGAAACCCAGGCCGCGCAGCGCCAGGTCGAGCGCCGACGCCCGCTCCGGCCATTCGGCCCGGGACGAGGCGCGGTAGGGAGGAAGGGCGTACCCGCGGAAGGCGGCGTCGCGATCGGGGTGGATCCCGGCGGCGGCCGCCGCGGATCCCTGCCAGACGAGGATCTTCGCGACGAGATCGGGCCACGTCTCCGCGAGCCCCGATTGCCTCCGGTCCCGATCGGGCCACGGAAGGCACGGATGTCCAGCCGAGGCGAACGCTCCCAGGAGCGCCGGCCCCTGCCATGCTTCGCCGTCCTCCCGGCGGGGGGGACGCCGACCCAGCCGGCGCTTCGCGGCGTTGTCGACCGGCCGCCCCTTGGATCCGCGCGGCGCGAGGATCGGCACGTCGACCGCGAGGGTGAACGCTTCCCCCCCCGCGAGCTCCGCAACGTCCCGGACCAGGGCCGGCGGGTCGTCCGGGCGTCGGACCTGATCGACGCGCCCTTGGCCGTCGAGTCTGACCAGGGTCCCCTCGGCGCCCGCCGCGGCGCCGGCGAGGGGCCCAAGATCCGCCCCCAGGATTCGCATGCGGCCCCTAATATAGGGGTTCCCGCGGGAAAAGCCTCAGGCTCCGAGTTCCCGGCGGATCAAATCGGCCACCTCCGCCGTCACCCGCTCCACCGCCGCCGGATCCTCCGCCTCGACCATGACCCTCGCGAGCGACTCCGTCCCCGAATAACGCAGGACGATCCGCCCCGTCCCGTGGAGGTCCGACTCGGCCTGCGCGACCGCCGGGCCGATCACCGGGTGCGAGCGAAGGTCGGGCTTCGACGCCACGCGGACGTTCACGAGCTTCTGCGGGAAGGGGACGATCCCGTCGAGGATCGTCTCGAGCGGCGTCTGCTCGTCGAGGATCGCGTCGAGGAGGACGAGCCCCGTCAGCAGGCCGTCCCCGGTCGTCATGCGATCGCGGAAGATGACGTGCCCCGATTGCTCGCCGCCCAGCGCCGCGTCCTCCGCGATCATCTTCTCGAGGACGTATTTGTCGCCGACGGCCGAGCGATGGAGTCGGATCCCTTCGTCGGCGAGTCGCTTCTCGAGCCAGAAGTTGCTCATGATCGTCGCGACGACGCCGTCGCCGTGGAGCAGGCCGTCGCGTTTGAGCTTGCGCGCCGTCAGGTAGAGGATGTGGTCGCCGTCGACGACCCGGCCGGTGCGGTCGACCGCGAGACAGCGATCGGCGTCGCCGTCGAACCCGAGCCCGAGGTCGAACCCTCCCGCGCGGACCCGCTCGGCGAGCCGCTCGAGGTGGAGCGAGCCGCAGCCGAGGTTGATGTTCCTCCCGTCGGGACGGTCGCCGATCGCCTCGACCTCGGCGCCGTGGTGCCGGAAGATCTCGGCGCCGAGCGCGCTCGCGGAGCCGTTGGCGCAGTCGAGCAGCAGCCGGCGGCCGCGGAATCGTCCCTCGGGGACGGCCCCCTCCAGGAACGCGACGTACCGCCGCGCGATCGCGCCGTCCTCCGCGGCGCGCCCCGCCCCCGATCCCGCGTCCGAGAGATCGTGGTCGAGGATCCACCGCTCGATCTCCGCCTCCTGCGCGTCGGGGAGCTTCATGCCGTCCCGCCCGAAGACCTTGAGCCCGTTGTCGCCGAAGGGGTTGTGGCTTGCGGAGATCATCACGCCCGCGTCGAAGCGGCCGCTCGAGGTTCCGAAGGCGAGACCCGGCGTGGTGATGACCCCCGCGTCGACCGCGGAGCCGCCCTGCGAGGCGAGACCGGCCGCCACCGCGTCCCGAAGCCAGGGTCCCGACTCGCGGGTGTCCCTGCCGAGGAGGACGCGCGGCGCCGCCGCCGCCCCTCCGAGGACGGTCGCCAGGGCGGCGCCGAAGCGCCGGACGGTCGCGGGATCGAGCGGGGCGACGCCCGCTTCGCCGCGGATGCCGTCGGTGCCGAAGAGTCGCTTCATGAAGGGATCCTCTTGTCCTGCAGCCGCACGCGCACCCTGGACGGCGCCATCTGCCGCACGGTGATGCGCGCGAGATCCTCGAGGGGTACGCCGACGAAGTCGAGGCGCAGGGGAACCTGGTGGGCCTCGGTCCGGGGAGAGAGCCCCTCGAGATCGGCGACGGCGCGAAGCTGCGTCGGCCGGATCGCCTGAAGGAGCGGTGCCGGTCCCGCGAGGGTGATCCGGACCGTCGCGGGGGAGACGACCGCCTCCCAGACCTTGCCGGCGAGCAGCACCGGGACGTCGTCGAACGACGCCTCCACCGGCGCGACGTCGACGTGGGCGAGGACCTCGATCGGGCGGGCGTTCACGACCCGCACGTCGGCGGCGTCGGGGACGGCGCCGACGCGGACGGTGAAGGGAAGGGAGCGGCCGTCGAGGTGGATCGGGTCGGTCCGCACGTGCGCGACGGCGTCGACCTTGGCGGCGGGACCTTCGATCTCGACCGTTTCCGGCTTGGCCTGCGCCCAGTAGAACGCGCGACCCGCCGCGGGCTTCCCGACGAAGGCGGGCGCCACCGGGACGGTCCGCCGGGAGCGCCGCGTCACCGTGAGCGACAGGCGGCCGGGATCGATGAACTCGACGTCCACCCCGGGCGGCACGCCGTCGAGCTGGCTCTCCGCGAGCTGGACGCTGCGCTCGCCGACGTCGGCGCCGCGCAGGTCGACGCGCAGCGCGAGGTTGAACGGGGCGAGGCGTCGCAACGTCGTCTCCGGCCCCCGGAGACGAACGCCGATCGTCGTCGGGATCGCGCCCTCGAGGATGAACGGCGCACCGAGCTGGAAATCGACCGGGACGCGGAAGTCCTGAACGACCCGGCTCTCGCCGGTCACCGCGATCCACACCGCGAGCGCGAGGACGAGGGAGAGCAGCTTCAGCGGCCAGCGCCGCACCATCGCGTCAAACATGCGCGTGGCTCCCCGCCGCCTTCGCGCGCTGGCCCTTCGGAGCCATCGCGCCGCGCAGGCGCCCGAACAGGGCGGCGGCGTCGAGCCCCTCGACGATCCTCCCCGACTCGGCGACGGAGACGATGCCGCGCTCCTCGGAGACGACGATCGCGAGCGCGTCGGATTCCTGGGTGATCCCGATCGCCGCGCGGTGGCGCGTGCCGTAGGTGCGGGACAGGGTCGGATCGGTCGTCAGCGGCAGGTAGCAGGAGGCCGCCTTGATCCGGTCCTCGGAGACGATCACGGCGCCGTCGTGCAGCGGCGCGCCGCGCTGGAAGATGTTCATGAGCAGGTCGTAGGAGGCCTGCGCGTCGAGCACGATGCCGGTCTCGTAGAAGGCGCGCAGACCCAGCTCCCGCTCGATCACGATCAACGCCCCGAGGCGCTTGCTCGCGAGGGAGGCGGCGGCGAGGGCGATCTCCTCGGCGACCGCCTCGTGGCCCCGGCGCGGCCGGAGCGCGGCCAGAGGGTTGCGGCCGACCTGTGTGAGCGCCTGCCGGATCTGGTTCTGGAACAGGACCACGAGCGCGAACGGGATGTAGAAGAACGCCTGCCCGAGGACCGCGTTGAGGGCCGGAAGGTGGAGGTAGTCGGGGCGCGTCGCGACCTGCGCCAGGCCGACCGCGAGCACGCCGGTGAGGATGTGCACCGCGCGCGTGCCGCGGATGAGCAGGAGGACGTTGTAGAGCAGGATCGCGAGCAGGAGGATGTCGAGAGCCGCGCGAAAGCCGAGATCGTGAAGGTGGAAGAGGTCGGCGATTCGTTCCAGCATCCCCCGCGTCCCGTCAGGTCGACCGGATCGCGTCGACCATCTTCAACGCCCGCCGCGTCGCGGCGACGTCGTGGGTCCGGATCACGTGGGCCCCCTGCCACGCCGCGATCGCCGCCACCGCCAGCCCCCCCTCGAGCCGTTCGTGCACCGGGAGGTCCAGGACCGCTCCGATGAACGACTTGCGCGACGCCCCGACCAGGATCGGGCGGCCGACGGTGCGCAGCGTCGGCAGCTCGCGCAGGATCTGGAGGTTCCCGGCGCCGGACTTGCCGAACCCGATGCCGGGATCGACGAGGATCTTATCATCCGGGATCCCCGCCGAGACGGCCTTGTCCACGGTCTTGCGCAGGAACCCCACGACGGACGACATGAGGTCCACGTAGGTCGTGTCCTGCTGCATGCTGCGCGGGGTTCCGCGCAGGTGCATCACCACGACCGGGACGCGCGTGTCGCGCAGCATCCGGATCATCCCCGGGTCGGCGAGCGCCGAGACGTCGTTGACCATGTCGGCGCCCGCCTCGATCGCGGCCTTCGCGACCCTCGCCTTCATCGTGTCGATCGAAAGACGCACGCCGAGCTCGCGTCGGATGGCCTCGATGACCGGAACGACGCGGCGGATCTCGTCCTCCTCCGGAACCGGCTCGGCGCCCGGGCGCGTGCTCTCGCCGCCGACGTCGATCAGGTCCGCCCCCTCCTCGGCCATGCGGCCCGCCGCCTTCACCGCGGCGTCGACGTCCGGGAGGGCGCCGCCGTCCGAGAACGAGTCCGGAGTGAGGTTGAGGATCCCCATCACGCGCGTCTCCGCGAGGTCCATCCGCTCGCCGTCGGCGAAGGGGATCGCGAAGCCGGAGCGGTGGTAACTCGTCAGCGCCGAGCGGATCGCGAATCCGAGCGTCCGCTCGCCGCGCGACTCGAGGACCGCCCCGAGTCGCTTGAGCGTCTCGTCGTCGGCGACGAGCAGGCGCGGCGCGACCTCCTGGGCGTTGGGGATGCCGTCGAGCACGACGATGCCCAGCGCCTGCGCCTCCTGCCGGAGGAGCTCTCCCGCGGCGCCGTCCACGGAGGCGAGGCGGAGCGCGCGGCGGGCGCGCGACGCGAGGCGGTCCGCCGCCAGCGCCTGCGCCTCGTCCACGTCGGACATGCGACGCACCGCCCGCGGCAGTTGCGCGAGCTCGATGACGCGAGGATTGTGATCCATCAGGCCGGTTGCGGGCCCGGAGCCGGGGAGACCGCGGCGTCCCGGGGGCGGTCCTCGGCGGCTGCGGGCTCCCGCGTCCCCGTCGCCACCCGCGCCGGAAGGGTCTCGCCGCGGATCAGCGCTCCGACCTGCTCGGCGTCGAGCACCTCGCGCTCGAGGAGCGCCTCCGCGATGCGCTTGAGGGCGGCGGCGTGTTCGTGGAGGATCGCCTTGGCGGTCGTGTACCCCTTCATCACGATGACGCGGACCTCGGCGTCGATCTCGACGGCGGTCGACTCGCTGAAGTCGCGGTGCTGGGCGATCTCGCGCCCGAGGAAGATCGCCTCCTCCTTCTTGCCGAAGGTCAGGGGGCCCATCTTCTCGGACATCCCCCACTCGCAGACCATCTTGCGGGCGAGGTCGGTGGCGCGCTCGATGTCGTTCCCGGCGCCGGTCGTCATCCGCTCGAAAGTCATCTCCTCGCTGACGCGCCCGCCCATCAGGACCGCGAGGTTCGACTCGAGGTACTCCTTGGAGTAGGTGTGCTTGTCGTCGGTGGGGAGCTGCATCGTGAGGCCGAGCGCCCGGCCGCGCGGGATGATCGTGACCTTGTGGAGCGGGTCGGCGTACGGGACGAAGTGGGCGACGAGGGCGTGTCCGGCCTCGTGGAAGGCCGTGATCTTGCGCTCCTCCTCGCTGATGACGAGCGAGCGGCGCTCGGTCCCCATCATCACCTTGTCCTTGGCGATCTCGAAGTCCTCCTGCGAGACCACCTTGCGGTTGCGCCGCGCCGCGAACAGCGCCGCCTCGTTGACGAGGTTGGCGAGGTCGGCGCCGCTGAACCCGGGGGTCGCCCGTGCGATGACCGTGAGGTCGATGTCCGACGCGAGCGGGACCTTGCGGGCGTGCACCCGGAGGATCTCCTCGCGCCCACGGACGTCGGGACGGCCCACGACGACCTGGCGGTCGAAGCGACCGGGGCGCAGGAGCGCGGGATCGAGGACGTCGGGGCGGTTGGTGGCCGCGATGAGGATCACGCCTTCGTTGGTCTCGAAGCCGTCCATCTCGACGAGCAGCTGGTTGAGCGTCTGCTCGCGCTCGTCGTGCCCGCCGCCCAGGCCCGCTCCGCGGTGGCGTCCGACCGCGTCGATCTCGTCGATGAAGATGATGCAAGGGGCGTTCTTCTTCCCCTGCTCGAACAGGTCGCGCACGCGCGAGGCGCCCACGCCAACGAACATCTCGACGAAGTCGGATCCCGAGATCGAGAAGAACGGAACGTTCGCCTCGCCGGCGATCGCGCGCGCCAGGAGGGTCTTGCCGGTTCCCGGGGGGCCCATGAGCAACACGCCCTTGGGGATCTTGCCGCCGAGCTTCTGGAACTTCTGCGGCTCCTTCAGGAACTCGATGATCTCCTGGAGCTCCTCCTTCGCCTCCTCGACGCCGGCGACGTCCTTGAACGTCACCTTCTTCCCCTGCGCCGAGGTCAGTTTCGCGCGCGACTTCCCGAACGAAAGCGCCTTGTTCCCGCCGCTCTGCATCTGGCGCATCACGAAGATCCAGATGGCGAAGACGACGATCATCGGGAGCCACATCAGCAGCATCGAGAGCACCGCGTTGTCGGACGGCTTCTTGGCCTTCACGACGGCGCCCTGGTCGCGCAGCTTGGCGGGGAGGGACTCGTCCTTGACGACGTAGGTCTTGAAGTGGGTGAAGGTCTGGCCGGTCTTGGCGGTCCGGGGCTGCTTGAACTTGCCGGTGATCTCGTACCCGACCTGGTCGCCGGTGATGGTGGCCTCGCCGATGTCGGCGGTGCCCACGAGGGCGTAGAACTCGGACTGGTCGAGCTCCTGTTTCGGCGACCCGGCCGTGGCGAGGATCCTCCACAGGACGAACATCGTCCCGAACAGGAAGACCCAGACCAGGACGGTCTTGAGATGGTTGTTCACGCCCTCGACCTCCGGCCTTCAATATAAAGGCGGTTCCCCGGCGACGCCATTGCGGACCGCCTTCCGGGACTCACTCCACGTAAGAGATGTACGGGAGGTTTCGGTAGAGCCCGTCGGCGTCGAGTCCGTACCCGACGACCCACTTGTCGGGGACCTGGAACCCTACGTAATCCGGGACGATTCGCGCCTGGCGGCGGGCCGGCTTGTCGAGCAGGACCGCGATCCGGAGCCGCCGGGGGCGCCGGCGCTCGAGGCGCTCCTTGAGCGCCGCGAGGGTCCGGCCGGTGTCGAGGATGTCCTCGACCAGGAGCAGGTCCGCCCCCTCCACCGGGAAATCCAGGGGAAGCATGACCCTTCCGGGGTCCCCCCCGCGCTCCACCGACAGCACCGGGGTCATCGCGATCCGGACCGGCATCGGCAGCCGCCGCACGAGATCGGCGCAGAACATGATGGCCCCGTCCATCAGGGCGATGACGGAGAGCTCCGCGGCGTCGGGGGTGTCGGCGGCGATCGCATCCGCCATCGCCGCGACGCGTTCCTCGATCCGCTCCTCGGAGATCAGGATCGTGCTCGAAAGGCGCATGGCCGGAATGTAGCAGGGGTAAATAGGGACAGTCCCCATTTTTCGGGAGCGCCGGAAAAATGGGGACTGTCCCTATTTACCCCTGCTACATTCCGGCCATGCTCGCCGCGATCCTCCTTGCCGCAGCCCTTACGGACGACGGCGCCCGCGCCCGCACGATCGCCCGACTCGACCAGCTCCTCGACCCCGCCGCGACCGCGGAGGCGAGGACCGAGCGGGTGATCGTCTCCTCGGACCACCGCGCCCCCGACGCCGCGAGAGCGATGGCGTCGAGACTCGAAGGGGTGTTCGTCGCCGCGAGGGAGGTGCTCGGGCTTCCCGACGACGCGGCGCCCCCGCCGCGCCTGCGCGTGTACGCGTTCCGGCTGCGGGACGCGTACATCGTCGCGCGCGAGGCGATGGGCGGGCTCGGGGACGAGGACGCGCTCGTCGACCCGCGCCTCGATCTGCTCGTCCTTCATCTCGACGCCGGCGGCATCGACGACCCGCGTCGCGTCGCGCTGCGTGAGGGCGCGCGCTGGTACCTGCGCAAACGCTGGCCGCCGGGAGCGACGCCGCCCCCGTGGTTCGAGGAGGGGCTCTCCCGGTACCTCGCGTCGGGGGACCTCCTCGGGACGCGCATCGTCCCCCGGCCCTGGTCGCGCGCGAAGGACGCGAACGTCAAGCCCCCGCCGTGGCCCGGCGCCCCCGAGCCGCCGTGGACGCCGTCGCAGCTGCGTCGCTCGTGGAAGTCCACCGGCGGGCCGAACCTCGAGGCCCTGTTCGCCTCCGAGCGACCGGAACCGGGGCGCGCCCGGCTCGCCTTCGAGGCGGAGGCACGGTTCTTCGTCGAGTTCCTCCGCTACGGCACCGACGTCTGGCCCGAGGCGGTCCGCCGCGTGCTCGCCGGCGGTCCCCCGATCGAAGGGCCGCCCGACGCGTGGAAGGAGCGGTTCGTCAAGTACGTGGAGAAGATGGACTGAGGGGGCGGTCGCGACGGGTCATTTCGCGGCGAGCGTGACGCGCCCGTCGCCCGCCCGGGCCTTCCGGCCGCTGGGCAGGTCCAGGCTCCCCGAGCCGGCGGCCGCGAGCTTCAACAGGGCCTCGACGTGTTTCGCCGAGATCCGGCGCGGATCGCAACCCGCCTGCTCGAGGGCCATCCGCGCGGCCCGCCCCGCGAGCGCCGGAGCGAGAGCCGCGAGTCCCCGCGCGTCGAGCACGACCGTATCGCCGTCCCTTCCACCGAGGCGCATCAGCCACGCCGCCGCCTCGCGGTCGAGGTGCGCCGCGTCGACGCGCAGGCGCTCGGCCGCCTGCGCGAGGTGCCGGGCCGCCTCGGGGTTGAGCGCCTCGGCGAGCGCCGGGACAACGAGCCGGCGGAGGCGATTGCGGTCGTAGGCGGCGCTGCGATTGGAGGGGTCGTCGCGCCAGGCCAGGCGGTGCCGCACGAGCCAGACGCGCAGCTCCATGCGGGACAGGCCGAGCGCGGGCCGGATGAACGGGCCCGGGCCGGCCGGCGCCATGCCCGCGAGCGCCGCCGGTCCCGCGCCGCGCGCGAGCCGCATCAGGATCGTCTCCGCTTGGTCGTCGAGGGTGTGCCCGAGCGCGACGTGCTCCGACCCGGAGAGCCCCGCGACCTCGAGCAGGAAACCGCGCCGCACGCGCCGGGCCGCTTCCTCGGGGGACTCGTCCCGCCGACGCATCTTCGCGACGTCGCGGCGATCGGCGACGCACGGGAGGCCGAGCGCCTCGGCGAGCCCCTCGACGAACCGCCGGTCGGCGGTGGACCCGCGCCGGAGCGCGTGGTCGAGGTGGGCCACGACGAGCGTGAGGCCCCTGGGCTTCGCGAGGCGGCGGAGCAGGTGGAGCAGCGCGACCGAATCGCCGCCGCCCGACACCGCCACGACGACGGCGGCGTTGGGTGGGACGAGCTCGAGCGCGGCGCGCCGGAAGGCGATCTCCGTGCGGTCGGCCACGCGCGCCTAGAACCGGAACTCGGCCGGGTCGGCGCCGACGGCCGCGGCGAACCGCCGGATCGCCTGCTCCAGCTCGTCCATGAGCGAGCCCGTGAAGCCGCGGGCGTCGAGGGCCATCTGCACCGCCCGGTGGTAGGCGGCCATGGTGTGGGGCGGCCGCTTGAAACGCCGCCAGACGTCGGTCGTGGGCAGGTCCTCGATCCGCGCCTGATCGAGGTCCCAGAGGAGGCTGCGGAGGTTGTGGATCTTGTCTGCGGCGCACGTCGGGAGCGCCAGGTCGGAGGCGACGCGGATCTGATCGCAATAGACGCGCTTGCGTTTCTCCCAGGGCATCTTCTTGTCGGGCTCGGAGAGGTCCGCCACGGCGCGTGTGATCTCGGGGCCGAAGGCCTCCTCGATCTCGTCGCGGTCGACGGGGGTGTCCTCGAGCACGTCGTGCAGGAGCGCGACGATCGCGTGGTCGACGCCGTGGCCGTGGGAGAGCACGATCATCGAAACCGCGACGACGTGGCTGAAGTAGGGGTTGTCGGTCCCCTTGCGCATCTGACCGCGGTGGGCCCGCTCCGCGAAGAGGATCGCCTGATCCAGTCGCCGATAGGGGTGCATGGCGCGAGGCTACCTTCCGCCCGCGACCAGCGCCAGATTTTCCCGGCGCCTTCCGACCAGGCGCGAGGACATCCGGAGCAGCGGGACGTGCGCGATCGCGGCAAGCGCCAGGAACGCCGCGGCGACCGCCGCGGCCGCGAGCGAATGGCGCCACGCCCACGCCGCGAGCCCCGCCGCCGCGAGGGGGACGGCGAAGCTCGTCGAGGTGACGATCGACAGGAGCGTGGCCCCGAGCATGTTCGGGTTGCCGGCGGCGTTGAGCTTGTTGAGGTCGGCCGTCCGGGGAAACGAGGCGGAGATCGCGATCGCGGCCGGCGAGACGCACAGGAACGCCCCCAAGGCGACGCACACGGCCGCGATCCAGAAGCCGCCGCTCCCGCCGCTTCCGAGCGCCAGCGCGACGAGCCCGCTCAGCGCGAACGACGCGAGGTAGACCAGCGCGAACCCCGCGGACTTCCCCGCGACGAACCGCCGGTCGTCGATCGGCCCCAGGAACTGGAGGGCGAGCCCCGTGCGATCCGTGGCGAAGGCGTTCGCCATGAGCGGCTGCAGCCCGAGCAGCGAGAAGAACGCCGCCCCCAGGAGCAGCAGCGGGCCGCCCGCCGCCTGCACGAGCCAGTGCCCCGAGGAGTCGTCGAGCAGCCTCGAGAACAACACGACGGTGAGCGGCGGGAAGAACGCGTTGATCCGCCCGCGAACCGTGCGCGTCCAGGTGCGCGCCTGCGTCCACGCCACCGCCGACGCTTCCGCGCCCATCCCGGGGATGCGCGCGAGCCCCCCGACCGCCCGCCCGCGTCCGCGTGCGCCGCCTCCCGCGGGCGCGTCGAGGATCCTCCCGCAGGCGTATCCCGACGCGGCGAGGAGGATCCCCGCTCCCGCGGCGAGCCCGCCGAGTCCGATCGCGGTCTCGCGTGCGTTCCCCGTGACCCCTCCGCGCGCCGCCCGCGTCCACAGCAGGTTCGGAAGCGGCTGCGTCCACGCCGGCCAACCGGCGGTCCGCGTCACGCGCACGACGCGCGGCTCGCCGGGGGGGCGTCGCTTGGCCTGCGTCCAGTACGACGGCAGGAACGCGACGAGGCCCACCGCCAGGATCGCCGCCACCGTCAGCGCCTCTCCGCGCCGCCGGTCGCGGAACAGCCACTGCATGCAGAAACCCAGCGTCGCGCCGAGCGTCGCGAGCGTGAGGAGGAACAAGGCCGCGGCGAGCACGGCGACCGCCGCCGCGCCGGGGCGTCCTCCCGCCAGAAGCCCGACCGGGAACAACGCGAGGGCGGGGAGGACCAGGAGGACGAACGGATCGACGAGCCACGAGGCCACCTCGGCGAGGTGGAACCATCGCCGCGGCAGCGGGAGCAGCAGCAGGCGGGCGAGGTTCTGCGTCCCTTGCGACAGGCGGACGACGGGACCGGCGAGGACGGCGACGAGGGAGAAGGCGAGGAACGCCTGGAACACCTCGAAGACGGGGCCGATCGCGTCGGGATCCCCGGCGGTCCGGTAGCCGCCCCACGCGGCGAGCCCGCCGAAGAAGGCCGCCATCGGGATCACGGCGAGGGCGACGAGCGCGGTCCCCACGAGCCCGGCGATCCGCGAGAAGCGCTCCATCCCGTCGCGTCGGGCGCCCCCGCGAAGGCCGTTGACGGTGAGCCGGAAGCGCAGCCACGCCATCGCCCGGAGCAACGCCCAAGGACGGATCCGCTCGCGGCTCACGCTCCGCCGCCGAGCCAGTCGAGTGCCGCGCCCCGGCGTTCTTCCGCTCCCACGAGCCCGAGGAAGATCTCCTCGAGGGTGTTTCCCCCCACCGCCGCGCGACGCAGCTCCTCCATCGGCCCCTGGGCGACGAGACTCCCCCGGTGGATGACTCCGACGTGGTCGCACAGTCGCTCGACGATCTCGAGGATGTGCGAGGTCACGAAGATCGTCCCGCCTCCTTTCACGTACCCCGCCAGAAGATCCTTGATCTGGCGCGAGGCGATCGCGTCGATCCCCTCGAACGGCTCGTCGAGGAAGAGCAGGCGCGGCGCGGGGAGAAGCGCGGCCGCGAGGGCGAGCTTCTTGCGCATGCCGTGCGAGAAGTCGGTGACGAGCGCATCGCCGGCGGAGACGAGGTCCATCAGCGCGAGCAGCTCGCCCGCGCGGGAGCGGATCGTCGCGAGGTCGAGGCCGTGCACGCGCCCGACGAAGGCCAGCGTCTCTCCCGCCGTCAGACGATCGAAGAGCGCAAGGTCCTCGGGGACGACCCCCACGCGGCGCTTCACCCCGATGGGATCGGCCGCCGGGTCCATCCCGAGGATGCGCGTCGTCCCCGAGGTCGGGCGCAGGAGGCCCGTGAGGCACTTGATCGTCGTCGACTTCCCCGCGCCGTTGGGGCCGAGGAAGCCGTAGAGGCTTCCCTTGGGAACGGCGAGGTTGATCCCGTCCACCGCGGTGAACGTGCCGAAGGTGCGTCTCAGGCCGAACGTCTCGAGGGCGAGTTCCATGGTCGCGGGATTGTAGCGGTTGCAGGGATGCAACCTCCGCTTGACTGAAACGGGTTGACACCGTTCGTCGCGATGGCGAGGCTCGGCGCACGAATTCCGGGGGTCGCCATGACGCCGCTCGCGATCGCGTTGCTCCTCGCCCTTCCGTCCATGCAGGTCGTCGACCGAGCCGGGAAGCCGGTTCCCGGCGCGACCGTCGCGTGCGTCGACCCGGGTCCCGGGGCCGACCCCTGCAGGAAGGTCCGCTGCGAGGCGGAAGGGTGGATCCCCCTCGAGGTGGAGACGGCAAAGCCGAAAGGCCGTTGCACGCTGGACCGAGCATTGACCGTGCTCGGCGAGATCCCCGGGCCGCCGCGAGGGAGCCTGGAGGTGCGGCTCGTCTCCGCACGCTCCGCCGACGCCGTCTTGAAGACCGCGCCGGCACCGGCCGCCGAGCCGGGCGCGCCGATGCGTTTCGCATTCCCGACGACGCGCGCCGGCTCGTTCCGGCTCGAGGTCGCGCGGGCCTCCGACGGCTGGACGTGCCGCACGGAGCTCGGTCCCGTCGCGGGTCGCGTGAGCGTTCCCGTCGGCTGGGTCGAGCCCGCGGTCGTGAACGGCCGCGCGATGGACGCGGAGGAGCGTCCGGTCCCGGGACTTCCCGTGCGCTCCTGGCAGGGCCGTGTGCGCGCCGAGCGGAACCCCCCTCCCGTCCGGGGCGCTTGGACGTGCCGGCAGGACGCCGGTTTCATCCTGAAGACCGACCCCGAAGGCCGGTTCCGACTCCCGGTGGACGGCCGGTTCGAGACGCTCGTCCTCGCCGGCGACCTCGAGGGGCCCGCGGGGGTCGCGTGGGCGCTGGTCGCGGAGCTCCCGACTCCCCCGATCACCCTGAACGTGCAGCGGCCGGTACGGCTCACCGCGAAAGTCCTGGATCGCGAGGACCGGCCTCAGGCTTGCAAGGCGCGGCTGTCTGCCGCGAAGCCGCGCGAGGCCGCCTTGATGCTCGCGTTCGGCGTGAAGGACGAGGGGACGTGCGATGCCTCCGGTCGGCTCGAGACCGCGTCGTTTCCCCCCTTCGACTGGAATCTGAAGGTGAAACCCGTAGGAGGGATGATGGTGGTCCGCAGCGGTTCCGCCCCCGCGTCGGGAACCGAGGAGGATCTGGGAGTCCTTCGCAGCGAGGCCGGCGACGGCATCGAGGTGCTGGTCGTGGACCCCGACGATCGACCGGTGTCCGGCGCCAAAGTCACGGCGAGCGGCTCCGCCGGTATCGTCCTCACCGTCGAGTCGGCGACAGGCCCCGACGGTCGTGCGTCGCTGTCCGGGCTGCCGCACCACGCGTCGATCCGCGTCGATGTCCGGGCGGCCGGCTTCACACGGCAGGGTCAGCTCACGTCGGCGGGGGGCGAGCCGATTCGCATACGCCTGGAGCGCGCGTCGAGCCTGTCGGGGACCGTGATCGACGAGGACGCCGAGCCCGTCGCGGGGGCGTTCGCGGAAGTCCTCGGTCCGAAGGGCCTGTCGCGAGCGGAGTCGCCGACCGGACCGGATGGCCGTTTCATCGTCGACAGCGCGCCGGTGGGAAAGCTGCGCGTGACCGCGAAGGCGGACGGCTACGGCGACGCGAGGCCGGTGGAGCTCGACCTCGCCGGCGGGGAGCGACGCGAGGGACTCGAGGTCGTATTGCCCCGCGCGGACGGGGTGCGGGGGCGCGTCGTGGATGTCGATGGGCGGCCCGTCGCGGGGGCGCGTGTGCGGCTGATGCCCGCGTGGGCGATCGAGTCGTATCCGGAGGAGCAGGCTGCGGTGGAGACCCGAAGCGACGCGGACGGCTCCTTCACGCTCCCCGGGACGGCCAACGCGGAGCTCGTGTTGATCGCGACCGCGACGGGGTACGGGCCGGCGCTCGACCGCGCGCCCATGGCGCTGGCCGGCAAGGAGTTGACGCTCACCCTTGCGGCCGAAGCGAAGTTGCGCGTGCGAATCGTCCCCAAGCCGGACACCCCTCGGAACGTGCTCGTCGTCGACGGCGCCGGCGTGGCCCAGAGTCGCTGGGTCGGGAGCGAGCCGGTGACGTTCGAGGGGCTGGCATCCGGACAAGGCAGGGCGGGATTCGGACGCCGCGACGGGACCGCGGTGACGCTCGCCGCGGGCCAGACCGCGGAAACCGACCTTCGCAGCGGCGGCAACGTCTCGGGGACCGTCTCCGCGGACGGCGTGCCGATGACCCGCGCCCGGGTCTGGGTGCTGCGGCTGCGGGAGCAGGGCTTCGATCGCGTTCGCGGCGCCGAGCCGGACGGCCAGGGTCGTTTCCGCGTCGAGGGATTGCCGGAAGGGAAGTATCGATTCGTGGCCCTCGCCGCCGACGGCCGCTCCGAGAGGGACGTGCAGGTCGCCGACGGCGGGGAGTCGAATCTCGATCTTCCGATCGCGCGCGTGCTCGCGATCGTCCGGGTTCGCCTGGAACAGGACGGGCGCCCCGTCGCGGATGCGCAGGCCCAGCTCACGCCCGTGGGCGGTCGTTGCGCGCAGACCGAGGGCATGTGGAGCTCGGGGGACCCTTGGGGCGTCGGAGTCGAGCTGACCGTGAGCGACGGCGGGTGCGACTTCGGACGGACCGGGGAGGGAGGGGTCGCCGTCCTCCGCCCGGCGGTCGCCGGCGAGTACACGCTCGCGGTGACCCCGAAGGGATACGAAGCCGTCGAGCGTCGCGTCGTCCTCGATCGCGGCGAAAACCTGATCGACGTCGCGGTCGGAAAAGGAGCGAGGCCCAAGCTGCGCGTGGTCCTCGATACGGATCCCCCGGGCATCGGCGGCACGCTGATCTGCTCGATGTCGAACGAAGATGCGTACAGCCTCGGCGGAGTCGCGGGCGTGGCCGAGTGTCCCAACGCGGTGGCCGGTCGAGGACTTCTCGTCTTCAAGATCCTCGGCTACGGGTTCGGGTGGGCCTCCGTGGACCTGCCGGAAAGCGGCGAGGTCGAGGCCCGCGTGATGGTCCGACGCGGAGGACGCCTCGTCGTGCCGGCCGCCGACACGACGGCGCGGCCGGTGCTGGATGACGGCTCCGGCGCTCCGTGGGTTGAGATCGTCAGGCAACTCAACGAGGTGTTCCGGTACGTCGGTGAGGGGGAGCACGGCCCCGCCTGGGTGATCGACGGCGTCCCGCCCGGCCGCTACGCGGTTTCGGTCGGGGGCGTCGCGCGCGGGGTCGTCGAGGTCACCGCGGGCGGGGAGGTGGTGGCACGGTGAGCGTACAAAAGAGCGTACAATCCGGCGTACAGCGCCAGCCCGCGCGCCGGAGGTCTCCGATGAAGCCGATCCGCCCGTCCGCCGACGTCCGTTCCCTCTCCGAATTCCGCGCGAACGTCGCGTCGCTCGTCCAGCAGGTCCAGAAGACCCGGCGGCCGCTGGTGCTCACCGTTCACGGGCGCGGGGCGGCGGTCCTTCTCGATGCCGAGGTCTATGAAGACCTGATCGAGCGACTCGGGGTGGTCGAGGACATCGAGGCGGGGATCGCCGACCTCGATGCCGGGCGAAGCCTGCCTCACGAGGACGTGAAGCGGCGGATCCGGAAGCGGCTCGGCAAGTGAACGTGCGTTGGTCGGTTCGAGCGGTGGAACGGTTGACGGAGATCGTCACGCACATCGCGATCGACCGGCCCGAGGCCGCGGCGAGGTGGGCGGAGCGGGTGCTCGAGATGACAGACGGGCTTGCGGATCAGCCGCTTCGCGGACGGCGCGTTCCACAATCGAAGCATCGCGCCGTGCGGGAACTGCTCCTCGGCGAGTACCGGATCTTCTATCGCGTGGCATCCGGTGAAGTCGAGATCATCAACGTCCGGCACGGCCGCCGACGCCACGATCCGAACGAGCTCGCCGAGCCTCGCCCGACTACGCCGACGGCGTACGGGACCCGCGTGACGCCCCCGGCATCACCCACGCCGCCAGCGCCGTGAACGCCGCGACCGAGCCGAGGATCACCCACATCCGGGTCGCGGGCTGGCCCGCCTGCTCGCGGAACGCCGCGATCCGCTGGGCCGTCCTCAGCCACTCGAACGCGCCCGCGACGAGCATCGCGCGCAGGGTCCAAGTCGCCCAGGCTTTCCGGACGAACAGCAGGCCGAGCGCGAGCAGACACAAGACGACGAGCGGGAGCAGCCCGGCGCGGTAGAAGTGCGCGCCGAGCACGACGAGCGCGAGAAACGCCGGGATCGATCGGAAGACGAGCTTCATCGAGGCCTCCGGAATTGGGGACAGCAACCTATTTCCGGGGCCCCGGAAATAGGTTGCTGTCCCCATTTACAGCCGGGCGCGGTCGAGGATCCGGACTTGGCGGCCGTTCATCTCGATCGCCCCTTCATGGATCATCCGGCTGAACGTGCGCGACACGATCTCCCGGACGGTCCCCAGGCGCGCGGCGATCTCCTGGTTGTTCCAGTGGAGCTCGAAGGTGTCGTTCTCCTCGGCGAGTTCGAGGAGCAGCCCCGCGAGGCGCTCGCGCACCGCCTTCAGCGACAGCTCCTGCACGAGGGCGACCATCCGTCGCAGGCGCATCGCGAGCGAGCCGATCACCGCGCGGGCGATCGCGGGCTCGCTCTCGACGAGACGGTGGAAGGTCGAAGGGGGCATGTTGAGGACGATCGCGTCCTCCATCGCCGCGCACGACGCGGGGTAGGGGAGCCCGTCGAGCAGCGGGAGCTCCGCCACGGTGCGGCCGGGCCCTTCCATCGCGAGGATCTGCTCGCGCCCCCCCTCGCCGAGCTTGTAGATCTTGACCGTGCCTTTCCAGACGACCCACAACCCCTTCGAAGGCTCTCCCTCGACCCAGAGGTTCTCCCCCTTCAGGAAGGTCTTCTCGTGGAGGTGGGTGAGGATCGCCTCGAGCTTCGCGTCGGGCAGTCCCGCGAAGATCGCGACCGTGCGGAGGACGTCGAGTTTTCCCGCCATGGGACGACGATGCTACCCCGTCGCCCCCGGGCACTCCATCGCGTCGTCGTCGGGGGGGACGACGGGAAGCGGGTCGGGGACGTCCCCGACGCGGCGGACCAGCGCCGCCGCCGCGAGCTCCCACACGGCAGGCGCGCCGGAGGCCGACAACTTCCGGAGTATCGGTCCCGCGACGGGGCGCAGGTGCTCCCCCGCGAACCTGCCGCGCGCCTCCGCGGTGAGGTGCGCCTCCTCCTCGCGCCCGCACTGCGCCGCGTACCCCTCCTTGAGCCACAGGTACCCGACGAATCCCGCGAGCACGGCGACGTGGTCGTGCGGGTCCTCCGCGCGCGGTCGGAAGGCGAAGGCGTCGTAGAACGTCGCGAGATCGGACAGGACGCGACCGGGATCCTCCCAACCGCGATAGGCGACCTCGCGCGGGGACGCCGCCCCGCCGGGTCCGAACCAGCGCAGGTACGTCCCTTCGTCGACCTCCCCCGCGTGCGACGCCGCCTCCCGGAGGTCGTCCGCGTCGAGGAGCGCGGCGACCTTCGCGACCTCCTCGGCCCAACCCGGGCGCGGGCGCTCGAAGAGAAGGCCCAGGAGCCGCCACGACGCCGACGCGCGAAGGAGCGCCTCGGACTTCACGGCCGCGCCTCGAGCTTCATCGGCGTCCAGGCCGAGCGCATCTTCCGCGCGCCGACCTCGCCCGCGTTCCCCTGCCAGATCGCGAACGCGACCTCCGTGCGCCCTCCGGGGGCGAGCCCGGCCGGAAGGGGGCGCGACACGACGACCGCCCATCCCGCCTCGAGCCGCGTGCCTTTTCCGTCGGACACGGTGCGAGGTGCGGGTTGCAGCGAGCCGGGCCCTTCGGCGACGAGGTCCTCGACCGGTTTCGTCCTGGGGCCGGCCATCGTGTTCCCCAGATTTCGCGCCGGGGCGTACCGGGACGCCATCTCGACCTGCTCGGGGGATCCCGCCTTCAGCGACTCGGCGTCGAAGGGGTAGTGGGGGGTCGCGGCGCCCGGGTAAAGCGCGTGGATGTCGTCGGCGCGCCCGTCCACCACGGCCTGCCACGTCGCCCGCCAATGCGTGATCTCGACCGGCTTTCCGATCTCGCCCATCTGGGGCGCGGGGACGTCCGGTTCGGTTCGCGCCGGCAGCTGCACGGCGCAGGCGTCGGTGAACATCGCCGGTCCGGGAACGTCCTCCTTCGACGCGTCGTCCCACTCCAGGCGGAAGGCGACGCGCGTGCCGTCGGAGGCCGCGCGCACCCGCACCTCCGCGGTCGAGGGGGTCATCAGCCGGGGTTCGACCAGGTCCTGCAGGAGCAGGGGCGCACGATGGACGGGCAGGGCGTTCCACGCGGGGTCCGCGGGGTCGGCGGGGAGGGTCGCGGCCTGGGCGACGACCACCTCCGGGACGAACACCGGGGCGCGGCTGCACGAGCCCGCGAGGGCGAGGGCGACGGCGACGAGCACGTAGCGGCGCATGGCTTTCCTCCGGTCCTCAGGGGGTGTTCGTGCGGATGACGCCGAAGCGCGGGTCGTGGGCGGGACGAACCTGCACCGGCTCGGTGATCGGGACGCGCACGATCTCGGTGCCGTCCTCCTCGAGCCCGAGCATCACGTCCCCCTGGCGGCGGAATCGCGGGACGATCCGGTCCGTACACCCGAACAGGGCGAACAGGCCCGCGAGCGTCTTGTCGTCGACGGCGGAGCGGTACGTCTCGATCGCGTGATCGACGCCGGGGCCGAACATCTGGTCGAGATAGGCCCTCGGCGCGTGGATCGGGGGCACGTAGTAGACGTTGGGCTCGAGCCCGAACTGCGGGAACAGCGGGAGCGCCACCTTGCGCACGTGCACGAGGTAATCGATCGGGTTGTCCTCCCGCACCTTGTCGGGGGTGTCGATGAACCCGGCGAAGCGGATCTTCCCGATGCAGTTCACGAAGCACTGAGGCTGCAGCCCCTGCTCGATCTTCGGGAAACAGGCGATGCACTTCTCGGAGGTCCCCGTCATCGGGTTGAAGAAGGTCTTCTTGTAGGGGCACGCCTTCACGCATTCCTGGTAGCCGCGACAACGCCCCTGGTCGAGGAGGACGATCCCGTCCTCGGGGCGCTTGTAGATCGAGCCGCGCGGGCAGGAGGCCAGACACGCCGGGTAGGTGCAGTGGTTGCAGATCCGCGCGAGGTAGAAAAACCAGCTCAGGTGCGGAACCTGGAGGAAGGCGCCGGCGTCGATCATCGGCCCCGCGCAGTCGTCCTCGCCGACGTTGGGGTGCGCGTAGTCGATCTCCTGGGGACGCCATCCCACGACGCGTTCTCCGGCCTGCGCCGCCTCGAACAGGGTCCGCCCCTCGTAGCGCCCGTTCGTCCAGTCCTGGCTTCCGAGCTTCTCGAGGACGTGCACGTCCCAGGCGAGGGGGTAGAAGCCGTACGGCTTCGTCTCGACGTTGTTCCAGAGCATGTACTCCTGGCCCTTCCCCGAGGTCCAGGTCGTCTTGCAGGCGAGCGTGCAGGTCTGGCACGCGATGCACTTGTTGACGTCGAAGATCGCGCCGAACTGTTTTTGCGGCCGCGACTCGGGGTACCAGTACGACATCTCGCGGCCGAGCTGCCAGTTGTGCACGCGTGCCATCAGCCTCTCCTTCCGTTCTTCCTCACGAAGCCGCCGGCGAGGTAGAGCTTCATCGCCTCGTTCTCGTAGCTCGGCCGGAAGCCCAGCTGCGCGGGGCGCCAGATCCCGCGGCCGTCGAGCCCTCCCGCCTCCGCCCGCGTGATCTTCACGATCGCCTCGCGGGGGGCTCCCGTCGGGCAGTGCACGTCGGGGACGAATCCCTCGCCGATCTTCTGACCCATCAGCTCCTTGCGCACGAGGGAGTCGGTCATCAGCGTGGGCTTGAGCCAGCCGCGGGTCGTCGACTGGTGCGACCCCGAGCGGAACATCGCCTGGTAGGGGCTGCGCGGGTTCTTCGCGAGCCCGTCGGGACGGGTGTGTTGCCCCTCGTAGGAGCCCGGGGAGGCGCCGTACATGTTGAACCACATGCGCGTCACGCCTCGCGGCGTCCCCGGGTAGTACCGCGCCCGGCACAGCAGGCGCGCCCACTTGTAGTTCTCCTTGTCCTTCTGCCAGCCGCGGAACGGGCGGTCCTCCGGGTCGGAGTCGATCCACACGTAGTCGCCGTCGTCGATTCCGAGCGCCTTCGCGTCGAGCGGGTTGATGTCGACGTACCCCTCGCTCACGAACGGCATGCGTTTGTCGTGGCGGTAGATGTCGCCGAACGGACCGAACAGGATCGCCACCATGTCGACGTCGATCGGCATCGTGTGCGCGCCGTGGCGGTACTTGGGGGTATGGAAGACGAACTTGTATCCGTCCTTCGCGAGCGGGTGCGCGGAGCCCCGCGTCTGCGCCCAGGTCTTGACGACGTTGCGCCCCTGCCGGACCTCGCACGAGAGATCGCTCCGCTCGACCCCGTAACTCTCCGGGCCGTCGGGGCGGATCGCTTCGTGCGCCGGCGCGACGATCACGTTCGGCTCGTAGAAGGTCGAGTCGATCGGCTCGCGGTGGACGGGGAGGTTCTCGCCGGCGCCGATGAACTCCGGCTCCTCGCGGTAGTACTCGAGGCGCCCCGACTTCGTGTACCAGGGCCTCGAGTCGGTGACCTGCTCGTACCCGACCGCTTTCGGGTTCGTGCGGTTCATCATCAGGGCGGGAACGCCGCGCCTGGCGCGCGCCTCGAGCTCGGTGAACCGGTACCCCTTGGCGTTCGAGGAGAAGTCCAGGATCCGCTGCAGGTAGACCTCCGCCCGGTCGTCCCGGACGAACTTGAAGAGGTCGGTGAAGCGCGGATCGGCGATGCGCTCGCCGAGCTTGCGCGCGACGGCCTCGAGGACCTCGATGTCCCCCCGCGTGTCGAAGATCTTCGGAAGCGGGGTGCGCGGGAAGACGCCGAGAAACGGGTTCGTGACCGAGGCGGTCATGTCCGGATGCTTCAGCTCGCACCAGGAGTCCACCGCGAAGACGACGTCGGCCCACTCGCACGAGGTCGACCACCACCAGTCGTTGACGGCGATCATCTCGATCTTCGGGAGGACGTTCATCACGGTGTTGTAGTGCCACTTGACGTTGCCGAGGATCGAGTTGGCGTTCGCGAACCACATCGACTTCGTCGGCGCGGGGATGTGCCCCTTGCCGGTGAGGACCTTCTTGCCGACCTTCAGGAAGTGGTCCTCGTGGTTGTAGTAGTGGGCCGATTCGGCGACCCAGTACTGCTTCGGCCGCGCGGGCTTCGCGGGGTCGAGCTCGAGGTCGAACGGATTCTCGTTGATGTACTGCGGGGCGCCGTTGAACATCGCCGTCCGGTAGTTCCCGGCGTACGAGCCGACGTTTCCCGCGATCCGGCCGACGTTCCCGGTGAGCGAGGCGAGCAGGAAGATCGCGCGGTCCTTGTTGTCGTTGTTGAAGAACTGGTTCGGACCCATCCCGATCGCGAACAGGGTCGTGCCGGGGGTCTTCGCGACCTGCTTGGCGAGCGCCTCGACGGCTGCGGCGGGGGCCCACGTGCACTCCTCGGTCGTCTTCGGGTCGAAATGCGCGCAGTACTCCTTCACGAGGTCGAAGACCGGGCGGCAACGGACCTTCGTCCCGTCCTTCAGCGCGACCTCCACGACCCCCTCGAGCCGAGGGTCGCCGATCGGGGAGAACTTCCCGACCTGGTCGCGGTTGAGGCGGGAGGGTGCGTTCGTCTTCCGGTCCCACCAGACGAAATCCCCCCAGGCGTCCCGGATCGCCTTGGGGATCAGCATCGCGTCGTGCAGGCCCGGCGGAGCGGTCTTGTCCCCCGGCGCCTGCACTTCGGTCTGGTTGCGCAGCGCCGCCGGAGCGTCGCCGAAGACCTCCGAGACCCGCAGGTACCGCAGGTTGTCCATGCGGACGAGGAGCGGAAGGTCGGTCCAGCGCTTGACGTAGTCCGCGTCGTAGAGGCCGTCGCGCAGGATCACGTGCGAGAGGCCCAGCGCCAGGGCGGGCGTCGTCCCGGGCCGGACGACGATCGCGTCGTCGGCCTTCGTGCAGGTCGCCGAGTACTCGCAGGCGATGACGACGATCCGCGTTCCCTTGAGCCGCGCCTCGGTGAGCCAGTGGGCGTCGGGCATCTTCGTCGTGATGAAGTTCATCCCCCAGACGACGACCGTCTTCGCGTGCTCGAGGGCGTGGAGGTCGAACTCGACCGTCTGCTGGCCGGTCACCATCGGGTGGCCCGGCGGAAGATCCGTGTGCCACGAGTAGTTGTCGAAGCCGCGGGCCCCCAGCGCCTTGTCGGGCGCGACCCCGCGGAGCTTGGCGTCCACGAGCGCCATGGCGTTGGCCAGGCGGTACATCCCGAAGACGCGCGTCATCCCCAGGAGCGGCATGCCGCCGCGGAACTTCAGGACCTGCGTTCCCGCGCCCTTCGTCGCCTCCACCATGAGGTCGTCGTAACCCTGGGCCTTGAGGAGCGACGATCCCTTCTCCCCGGTGTAGGTCCTCGCGATGTCGACGAGCGCGGCGGCGACGAGGGAGGCGGCCTCCTCGTGGGTGACCCGGACCCAGGTGTCCTTCCCGCGGTTGAAGTACTCCTTGGGAGGTTTCCCGTCCTCGCCGCGCGGGAACCCCTTCTCGACCCACGTCTTCCAACCCAGGCGGACCATCGGATGGCGGACGCGCCGGTCGCCGTAGAAGCGCCGGGTCAGGGCGAGTCCCTTCTGGCAGACCCGAGGGTCCCAGCGGTGGCTCACGCGATTCCCGTCGAGATCCTCCGCCTCGCCGTACTTCATCGTCGGCCCGATCCTCGTGATGACCCCCGACCGGACGTAGGCGTTGAGGATGCAGTTGTGCGTATCGTTCGGCGCGCATTGGAACGTGAAGATCGAGTCGTATTTCCAGAGGTCGCGGTAGGCGTGCTCCCAGTCGCGGTTCGGGTAACGCGCCAGCGGGTTGTCGGGGGCGTCGAGCCCCCAGCCGTCGGTCGCGGAGACGACGAACGCGCCGAACCCGGCGGCGGAGACGGACTTCAGGAATCGCCTGCGGTCGAGATCCCGGCTCATCGCTTCACCTCCCAGCGGCGCACGAACGCGACCACGGACTCGATCTCCTCGTCCGACAGCTCGCGGCGGGTCGTGGATGCGCGGGAGAAGCCCTCCATCGAGGTTCCTCGGCGCCCGTTTCGGATCGTCTCGTAGAGGTACGTGTCGGTCGCGTTCTCCAGGAGCACGGGATTCCGGAGGGAGGGCCCCTCCTTCCCCTCGCCCTTCTCGCCGTGGCAGGACGCGCACGCGCCGGCGTAGAGCGTCGCCCCCGCGGCGGCGTCGCCGCGCACCCACCGCGCGGGCCTCGCGTCGGGCTCGAACGCCGTCCCGCCGAGCTCGCGCAGGTGCGCGACCAGCGCGTCGATCTCCTCGGGGCGCAGGCCCCCGGGACCCCACGCCGGCATGCGCCGGCCGGGCCGGCCGTGGGTGACGGTCGCGCGCACGAACGCGTCGGACGCGACCCTCAGGAAGTCCGGATTCGCGATCGCCGGGAACGCGGGGGCTCCGGGGTAACGCATCCCCTGGCCGGATCGACCGTGGCAGGCGGCGCAGAACGTCCCGTAGAGCGTCGCGCCGTCGGTGGCGAACTCGCGCTCTCCCATCCGCTCGGTCCGGACGCGGTCCATCGGCCACAACGCCTCGGGGAGCTCCGCGCGTCGGAGCGAGAACAGGTAGTAGTCGAGTCGCTCGATCTCGGCGTCGGAGAGACCGAGCGCCGGCATCGCCGAACCCGGCACGACGGCGGCGGGAGCGCGGAAGTGCTCGGCGAAAAACGCCTCGAGGCTGCGCGTGCCGTCCCCGATCCTCCGGAAGTCGATCCGCCCGGGGTCCTTCTCGCCGACGCGGGTGAGGTCGGGGCCGTCGTCGCCGCCGACCCCGCCGACCTTGTGGCACCCGCGGCAGCCCAGGGTGTGGAACGTCGCCTTCGCCTCGACGAGGCCCGGCGCCCCGACCCGCGAGTCGAGATAAACCGCGATGGCGTCGAGATCCTCGGAGGCGATCGCCCCGAACCCCTCGAGCGTCGCGAGGTGTTTCGCGTGCCACGCGCGGTCGTACCCCCGCACCCCCACGCGCGACAGATCGCCGCCGGCGGGGGCCGCCGCGGCCAGGGGGCGAAGGGTCCCGCCGCGGCCGTCGACGGCGTGGCAGGCGAGGCAGTCGGCGCGCTCGAAGATCGCGCGCCCGCGCTCGAGGGAGGCGAGGTTCGGGACGCGGAGGTTGGTGTGGCACGTGCCGCAACCGGCGTAGGCGAACTTCCGCGGGATCATCGGGGTCGGCCAGAACTCGGCCGTTCCGTGCGCGTCCTCGAGGTCGGTCGCGCGCCCCTGGCCGGCGTGGCAGACGACGCACCCGAAGTCGTTCGGGTCGTGCACCACGTCGGGGTGTTTTCCGAAGACGCGATGGCCGGCGATCGGCGTCTCGCCGGGGGCCATGCCGACGTGGCAGCTCACGCAGCGGTCCATGGCGGAGGTCTTCGGCGCGACGACCTGGCGGAGCAGCACGGGAGACCCGGCCGGGGCGAGGCTCGCGTAGGCGGCCTGCAGGCGCCGCCATTCGCGATCGACGTTCTCGTCCCACGCGGCGACGCCCAGGACGGCGAGCGTCGCGAGGCTCGAGACGAGGAGCAGCACCTTGTTGCGCTTCATCTCAATGCCCCGGCCACTGGGAGTGCAGCCAGTAGAAGTCCCAATTCGGGCCGCGGAAATACGTGCCGACGATCGTGAGGACGACGAAGCCGCACAGGAAACAGGTGAACAGGGCCAACGCTCCCGCCCGGACCGAGTCGAAGCGGCGGATGGCCCACAACGAGAAGGCCGCGTACGCGACCGTGAGAACCGTCCCGGGGTTGACCGCGGTGATCAGAAGCTGCGGCGCGTGGGTCCACCACTGGCGGATCCACCCGACGTTCACGACGAACACCTCGAGGAGGAGCACCGCGCCGAGGCCGAAGGCGATCGAGGTTCCGACCAGGCGCCGCCCTCCCGGCCCTCCGAACCACTCCCCGGTCCCCTCCGTCTCGCGGTCGAGGTAGGGGATCAGGCCGAGCCCGAGCAGGACGATCCCCGGGATGCCGATGCCGCCCATGAAGGCGGAGAACGAGACGAGCTCCTGGAGCCCGAGGAAATACCACGGCGCCTTCGCGGGGTTCTCGGGGACGGCGGGGTTCGCGATCTCCTTGAGCGGCGCGTCGGAGACCAGGGCGAGCGCCACGCACAGGAACGTGGTGAGCATGAACACCGCCGCCTCGCCGTAGAACAGGTGCGGCATCGACGGCACGGTGTTCTCGGGGCCGCGGCCGACCCACGGGGTCTTCCCCTTCACGATCGCCGCGAGGCTGTAGGTCTTCGCCGGGGCCTCGGTGAAGGCCGGGACGATCGGCGCTTCGGGTGCGCCCAGGCGCGCGTCGGCGTCGGCGGGGCGCACGAGCCCGCCGTCCTTCCGGATCCGCCAGAAGTGCACGGCGACGAGGGCCGCGAGGGCGAGGGGGAGGATCATCACGTGCAGGAGGTAGAAGCGGATCAGCGCCTCCTCGCCGACGTCCTCCGAGCCCAGCAGGATCAGCTTCTGGAGCCCGCCGGGGTCGAACCACCCCGTCATCCCGAGCGCGTCGGTCACCTCCCGCGGCGACTGCGCGATGTTCGCGCCGATCGTGATCGCCCAGTACGCGAGCTGGTCCCACGGGAGCAGGTAGCCGGTGAACGAGAGGCCGAGGGTCACCACGAGCAGCCCCATCCCGACGACCCAGTTGTATTCGCGCGGGGCTCGGTAGGCCGAGGTGAAGAACACCCTCGCCATGTGCAGGATCACCACCGCGACCATGATCTGCGCCGCCCAGCGGTGGATGTTCCGGATGAACCGGCCGGTCGGGACGACGAAGTGGAGATCCTTGATCGAGGCGTAGGCGACGTCCGGGTAGGGCTTGTAATAGAACATCAGCAACACGCCCGTCACGAGCGTGATGAGGAACGCCGCGAAGGCGGCGGTGCCCAGGCCCCACGTCGTCGCCCAGCGCAGCGACCAGCGGTGCGTGCGGACCGGATGGAGGTGCAGGAAGACGTTCCCGAAGACGAACGTCGACCGCGTGCGGTCGGTTGCGGGCCTGCCGCCGCGGAACATCGTCTCCACGAAGCGCCGCGGCGCCGCGCGCAGGTTCGCGACGAAGGCCCGGAGCGCGCTCATGTGATCGTCACCTTCGTCCCCTGCGGGACGACCGACCCTTCGTCCACGACGTAGGTCCCGCCGGCGACCTCCCTCACCTCGAGCCAGGGGAGGGACTTGGGTGCGGGCCCGCGCACGACCGAGCCGTCCGGCGCGAAACGCGAGCCGTGGCACGGGCAATGGAACCCGTCCTCGGCGGGCTTCACGATGCAGCCGAGGTGGGTGCAGACGGTCGAGATCGCGAAGATCCCGCCGGCATCGCGGTACAACGCGACCGAGCGCCCGGGGGGCACGAACGGCTGCCCCTCGGCGAGGTTCTCGGGGAGGGTCACGCGGAACTTCTTCGAGGGGCTCGGGAGCACGGCCGCCTTGGGGAGGCGCAACATGCCGGCGAGCGCGAACAGGACCGCGGTGCCCATCGCGCTCAGCGCGGCGAGGCCGAGGAAGTCGCGACGCGGCACGGGATCCGGGTCGAGCCTCGAGCGTTCGGCTTCGGCCGAGTGGGGCTTCGTCGTCATCGGCTCCTCCAGGTCGTCGTGAAGGTCGTGCGCTCCATCGAGATCGCGTCGACCGGGCATCGCATCGCGCAGAGCGCGCACCGGATGCAGCGGTCCTCGTCCTTGAGGATCGCGGAATCGTCGGGGGGGCCGAGCTCGGGGGCGACGTCCGCGAGCGCGACGAGCTTCAGGCACTCGGTCGGGCAGACGTCGGCGCATCCGCCGCACAACACGCATCGCGCGCCGTCGAAGACGGGGGTCACCCCGCAATCGAGGCAACGCGAGGCCTCGCGGCGGGCCAGAACCGCGTCGTAGCCGATCTCGACGAGCGCCTCGGGGCTGGCGAGGCGACGCTCGGGGGGGAGCAGGGGGATGTCCGTGCGCCGCAACGCCTCGTACCCGCGTTCCCGGCGCCAGCGCTCGATCGGCAGGTGCGCCTGCAGCGCCGTCGCCTCGATCGTGCGGCCGGTCACGTGGCGGTACACCGCGCGCGCGGTCTTCTTCCCGGAGGCCACCGCGTCGATGAGCAGGCGCGTCCCGTGCGCGAGATCGCCGGCCACGAAGATCCCCGGCGCGGTCGTTTCGTTGCTCGCGGGGTCCACCTTCGGCCAGCCCGGTCGCGCCTCCTCGAGGTCGGGGGCGCCTTCCTTCAGGAACGCGAGGTCGGGCATCTGCCCCGCGGCGAAGATCACCGTGTCGCCCTCGACGATCCGCGTGGAGGCGTCGTCGTAGGTCGGGGCGAACCGCCGGTTCTCGTCGTAGACGCGAAGGCAGCGGCGGAAGACCACCCCGGTGACCGATCCGTCGAGCCCCCGCTGGATCTCGAGCGGGCCCCAGCCGTTGAGTCGCTCGACCCCCTCCTCGTCCCCCTCGAGGATCTCGAGGGTGTCCGCGGGCATCTCCTCGAGCGTCTCGAGGGAGACCAGGCGCACGCGCCGCGTGCCGGCCAGGCGCGCCGCGGTCCGCGCCGCGTCCCACGCCTCCTGGCGCAGCACGGTCCGCGCGACGTCGTAGGCGACGTTGCCGCCGCCGATCACGACGACGTCGCCGCCGAGGTCGAGCGCCTCGCCGAGGGCGACGGCGCGGAGCAGATCGACCCCGCCGTAGACCCGCGGCCCCGCCTCGCCGGAAAGTCCGAGGGAGCGCGGGCGCTTGGCCCCCACGGCGACGACGACGGCGGCGAACTCGCGGCGCAACGTGGCGAAGTCGACGTCGCGTCCGACGGCGGTCGAGCAGCGGATCTCGACCCCCAGCGCCTCGATCACCGCGATCTCCCGCCGGATCAGCTCGCGGGGAAGCCGGTAGGCGGGAACGCCCAGGACCAACATCCCCGCGGCGACCGGCTCCGACTCGAAGACGACGGGGCGGAGCCCCATCAGCGCGAGGTCGTGGGCGCACGACAGCCCCGCGGGGCCGGCGCCGACGATGGCGACGCGTTCGCCGGACGCCGGGACGAACCTCCCGTCGAGTGACGCCCGCAGCAACCCGGCCATCTCCTCGATCCCGGCGCCGACCTCGGGAATCCAGTCGCGCAGCTTTCCGAGGACCTCCTCGGGCGGTTGCGCCTCCACGCCGTGTTGCTCGCAGGCGAACCGCTTGAGGGCGCGAATCGCCACCGGCCGGTCGTTTCCGACGAACGCCCCGTCGTCGTCGACCTTCGGGACCTTCCCGCGTCGGCAGGCGGTCTCGCAGGGCGCGCCGCAGATCCGCCCGCAGATCGAGGCGAACGGGTTCGGCCCGCGGGCGATGAGGTAGGCCTCCTCGAACCGTCCCTCCGCGATCGCCCGGACGTACCCGCGCGCGTCGGTGTGGACCGGGCAGGCCTCCTGGCAGGCGACGAGTCTTCGGTGATGGTCCTCGGCGGGGACCTCGACACGGAGGACGCGCAGCGACGACGCCGGGACGCTCATGTTCCTTGATTAGTCCCGTGGGCCTCTTGCGGCTGTGACCAATATCACACGCCGCGTCGCGAGCGGGCGTGACCCCGGTCACGGACCGCGACCGTCCCTCGCCCGATGATCCGCCGCGGAGGTGACCGATGGACCCGATCGACGCGTTGGTCGTGGAACACGAGGCGGCATTGCGGGAGCTCGAGCGGCTGCGCGTCGCGGCGACGCGCCTCGACCAGCCGGGAGCCCTCGCGGACTTCGAGGGCGCGCTCCGGTTCCTGGAGACCGAGATCCGGGCCCACAATCAGTGGGAGGAGGATCACCTGTTCCCCAAGCTCGAGCTCTACTTCGGTCCTCACGGGCCGTGCGTCGTCATGCGGGCGGAGCATCGGCAGCTCTGGGACCTCTACGCCCACGTGGGGCCGTTGCTCGACGCCGTGAAGGGGGGAACGGCGAGCGCCGAGGAGGGGGCCCAGCTCGCCCGTGTCGCGTCGTCGATCGTCGACCTCCTCGTGCAGCACATCGCGAAGGAGAACCAGATCCTCTTCCCGATGGCCAAGCAGATGCTCCGGCCCGACGATCTCGAGGCGATGCGCGCCGCGCGCCCCGAGGCCTGACCCCGTGACCGCTCCCCCTCCGCTCCCGAGAGAACACGGCGCGTGGGTGATGCTCGCGCTGCCGCTGATTCTCGGGCTGACGTTGGGAGGGGGAAGCCCCGCGGCGTGGGGGGTCCCCGCCGCGGCGATCCTCGCCTTCCTGGCGCACTACGCCCTCGTGCCGGTGCTCCAGCGCAAGCGGACGGGGAAACCGGGTCCGGCCGAGTGGACCCGCGCGCGGTGGAGCTGGGGGGCGATCTACCTCGGCGGCGCGGGGGTCGCCTTCGCAGCAACGTGGCTTCTTTCGCCGACGCGCGGGGCGCTGGGGACGCTGGCCGCGGTCAGCGGGGGGTGCGCGGCGGTTTATTTCGTCGCGGCGGCGTTCGGTTCGGGGCGGGCGATCGCGAGTGAGCTCGTGGGGATGGCGGGGATGGCGCTGGCGGCCCCCCTCGTCGCGGCGGCGGCGGGCGTCCTCGACCGCCGTGCGTGGACGGCGGCGGCGATCGCCTTCGCCTATTTCCTGTCCTCGGTGGCCTTCGTCCGGGCATACGGCGCTTTCCGCGAGGACCGCGCGGCGGCGACGGTGCGCTGTCTGACGGCGCACGCGGGGGTGGCGGTCGGCGTCGTCGCGCTCGCGGTTGCCGGGCTCGTGGCGGCCCTCCCGCTTCTCGCCTTGGCTCCGGCGGCGATCCGCACGTCGTGGGGGCTGGCACGCCCTCCCGCCAACCTCCGGGCGCTCGGCATGGGGGAGCTCGGGGTGGCGGTCGCCCTGGCGGCGTCGGCGATCGTCCTTCTGCGTGTCGGGGGGCTGTAACCTCCGGAATTCGCTGGGCATCGGACCCCCGGGGGCGCCTTCCCCTTGCCAACCGGGGTGGCGGAGGGTAAAAGGCGCAGCGTCTCGAGGGGAGGAAGGGACGCCGCATGCGCCGACACCATCGATTCGTGGCCGTCTTCATCGCGGCGGCCTGGGCCGTCGCCGCCCAGGCGGCGCCCGATCGGGACGTTCGCGCCTCCCGCCTCGACCTGCGCGGGTCCCTCCCGGCGGACCTCGTTCAGCCGGAAGGGAAGTCGCGGTGGGATCTGACGGGCGTGCCGCGGGCCGGCGACACCCGCCGGACGCTGACCTTCGGCCCGGGGTCGGTCGAGCGGACGATCGACGGGGCGATCACGAAGTGGACCTCGGTCGATCCCGCCGACGCGGCGCTGCGCTGGTTCGCGCCGGACCGGACGGCGAGCCTCAAGCCCGGGACGCGCGAGACCCTCGAGATCGAATCGGCCGGCGAGCGGCTGGTCGTCGAGACGAGCGTCGTCGGAATCGGCTGGGTCCACCTGCCGAGCGGGCCGCGCGAGACGGTCCTGCAGCGAGCGCTCGTCCTGTCCCGGCCCGCCGGGGTGGCCGGCTTCCGGCCGGCGTCGCTGGTCTACCGCTGGGTCGACCCCAGGGCCGGCGTCGTCGCCGAGGTCGAGAGCACGGCCTCGGCCGACGGGAAGACCGCCCTCGAGGCGAAGGGCGGGTTCGTGGCGGAGGAGATCCTCGCCGGGGCGGCGGACCTGAAGATCTACGTCGATCAGCTCTACAAGCCGTCGAACGTCGACCTCAACTGGGGATTCGATCGGGGAGCGGTGCCGGTCTCGTCGCTCACGCCCGAGGCCTACCCGACGATCGGCGACCTCATCAACGCGAACAGCTGGGACTTCTCCCAGAACACCTCCGGGACCTTCGACGTCGCGCAGCTCCAGGTTCCCTTGAATGCGCAGGAGAGCTGCAACGCGGCGAATTCCCAGTGCGGCTACACCGACCCGACGGCCGACCTCGGCCGCCAGGACAAATACAACTCATCCAACACCCTCGTCCGCAAGGACAACCAGGTCACGCAGCGCGAGAACCGCGCGACCGACGTCACCATCTGGTCCCGGGCGGGGGCGCAGAAGGAAGGGACCCCGGGGGCGTTCGGCAGCGGGGAGACGCGGTACTGCTACGTCAGCACCAGCGGCCGTACCCGCAACCCCGTCCCGCTGTGGCGCTTCCCGCACCAGGACGCCGGCGGCTGGTACATGCAGGCGGGGGACGCGTGGAGCGGCGGTCCGACCTCCTCCTGCCAGCAGACCCTCTTCAACTGTACGTGCGGCGACTGCGGGGGCCTCTTCCAGCAGCTCTACTCGAGGTCGTGTTCCGGCTTCGCGGGGACGCAGGGCGGCACGATCCTGAAAGGCGGCGTCGTCACCACACCCTCGGGGCACACGTTCAACGCCCTGCTCGTGAGGACCGTCGGCGAGTTCTGCGTCTACTCCGACTCCGGCTGCATCTTCAAGTTCGACGAGGTCCGGACCGTCGTCTACACGTGGCAGTCGCCCTACGTGGGGACGCTCGTGCTGCTCCAGTCTCCGCAGCTCGTCCCCAACTTCACCTCGTGGACCACGACGGAGAACACGAGCATCGCGTACGGGCTCTACCCGCCGGTGTCGATCGCGGCGAACGCGAGCACGGACACGACGGTGAGCCTGTCGTGGAACCCGGGGAACGACACGCACCGCATCGCCCGCTACAAGATCTACTGGGACACCGATTCGGGTGCGACGACTCCCTACGCGTTCGACTCGGACGCGAATGCCGGGCAGGTGAGCTTCGTGGGGACGACGGCGACGATCTCGGGGCTCACCCCCGGGACCACGTACCACTTCACCGTGACCTCGATCGCGAACTACACCGATCCGTCGTCGGGGCTGAACCGGACCTACGAGAGCATCAAGTACCCGACGCAGGTCGCAGGGGATCCGTCGTTCCTCTACCCCGTCGAGGTGCAGCGCGCGACGACGGGAGGCAGCTGCGTCCCCGCCGCGGCGGTGACCGGCGTGGTCGTGAACAAGAGTGGAACGGACGTCCAGGTCTGCTGGAATCCGACCGCCGACACGTGCGCGACGGGATACGACGTTCTCGGCGCCGCCTCGCCGACGAGCCCGGCGAACTTCACGACGGTCGGGCAGACGGTGGGGCTCGAGACCTGCTGGACGGGGAACCCCGCCTCGACCTACCTGAAGGTCGTCGCCCGGGGGCCCGGCGGTCAGGGTCCTTGAGGTAGATTCGTCCCGTGAAGCGACTCCTCCTGGCCGCCGCGATGCTCCTCGTCGGATGGAGCGCCGCGGTTGCGCAATCGACCACGGCGCGGGTGCAGGGCGTCGTCGCCTCGGAGAGCGGCGGCACCGTCCCGGGCGCGCTCGTGCAGGCCCGCGCCGCCAGGAGCGGCGTCGTGCGCACCGCGGTCACCGACGCATCCGGACGGTACAGCTTCGACCTCCTCGAACCCGGGGAGTGGGTGTTCGTCGCGCGCAGCCCGGAGGGAGTGCTCAGCGACTCGATCAGCGTCGTCCTGCGCCTCCAGCAGACCCTGCGCGTCGACCTCGCCGTGGGGAAGGGGCTCGTGGAGGAGGTCGAGGTCACCGATGCCGCGCCGCTGGTGGACCCGCAGCGTGTCGGCGGGGAGCTTCGCATCGGGCGCGTCGAGACCGAGCAGATCCCGATCGCCGCGCGCAACGTGACCGACCTCGCGCTGCTCGACGCGTCGGTGCGTGTGGCCCCCGCGGGGAACTACTACGGCGAACGCGGTTCGGCCTTCGTGATCAACGGCCAGACCGGCCGGTCGAACTCGTTCCTCGTGGACGGACTCGACAACAACGACCAGTCGAGCGGCACGAACCTCAACGCGTCGTTTTCGCAGCTGGTCGTCTCGGAGTTCGTCGTCCTCACCCACCAGTACGCGGCGGAGTTCGGCCGCGCTTCGGGCGGGGTGGTGAACATCGTCACCGGGCGGGGCGGGAACGAGCTCGAGTCGGCCTTCTTCGCGCAGGGCTCCGCGGCGCGGTGGAACTCCTCCGGGGCGCTGGTGAACGCGTTGCCGGGGGAGGGGACCGAGTCCGGCTCCGGGTTCCAGACCGGGTTCCGGGCGAGCGGCCCCTTCGCGAAGGACAAGGCCTTCTGGTTCGTCGCCTACGAGCATCAGGGGGCGGAGGAGGTCACGCCGTACACCGGGACGACGGAGAACGGCATCGCCGGGGGGCGGGTGTCCGAACGGCGGCGCGACGACAACCTCTTCCTGCGCACCGACTTCAACCTCGACACGAACAACGTCCTCATGGTGCGGCTCTCGGCGGACGACCGGAAGACCCCCAACCTCAACGTGGGGGGCGTGTTCACTCCCGAGTCGGGGTTCGGGGTGGACGAGCAGGACTTCCAGCTCGCGGCGTCCCTCACCTCCGTGCTCTCCCCCAGGGCGACGAACGAGCTCCGGTTCCTGTACGGGTCCTCGACCTTCGACCAGCAGGCGAACTCGGAGGACTTCGGGATCGAGCGGCCGTCGGGGATCTACGGCGGCAACGACCTCAGCGCGCAGCTTCGCGAAGAGCGCCGGTTCCAGATCGTCGACAACCTCACCCTGCGGCGCGGCAACCACACGCTGAAGACGGGGTACGACATCACGCACTCGAAGACGCGGGTCGAGGCTCGGTTCAACCCCGTCGGGAACTTCCTCTACGAGACCGACGCCCCCTTCGAGCCCGGGGATTGCGGCGACATCGTCGCCTCGCAGGTCGAGGGGCACTGCTCCCTCGGCGACCCGCTCAGCCCGACGGAGTGCCGTCGCGACGCCGACTGCCAGGGGGACGGGCTCGGGTACTGCATCCTCCCCACGATCCCCTGCCCGGGCGTCCCCGACGTCGACGACGACGGCGACGGCCGGGTCGACGAGGACGGCGACATCACGACGTACGCCACGGTCTACCAGCTGATCTTCGGCGACCCGAAGTCCACGCTCGACGACACGCGGATCGGCTTCTTCGCGCAGGACAGCTGGCAGGTTTCGCCGAAGCTCCTCCTCGATTACGGCCTCCGGTGGGACGCCTCGACGTTCCGCCTCCCCGAGTCGGCGCGCGTCGAGACGCCCAACACCCCCAACGGCGGGGCGCCGCGGGACTGGAACGACTTCGCGCCGCGGTTCGGGTTCACCTGGCAGCCCCGCGACGACGGCAAGCTCGTGGTGCGCGGAGGGGCGGGGATCTTCTACGACAAGCTGGTGCTCGCCTTCCCCGCGGTGTCGGCGATCACGTCGGGGACGAAGATCGGGCTCTACTTCCCGCAGGGGACGACGGTCGAGCTGACCCCCGAGTTCATCGAGGAGATCGGCATCGACATCATCAAGCAGGCGCTCGAGTTCCCCGAGGAGCTCACGCTGCGCTTCTCGACCGGCACGGAGCTGAATACCCCGTACGCGAACCAGTTCAACCTCGGCGCCGAAGGGGCGATCGGGCGCGGGGCGTGGAGCGCGAACGTCGTGCGCACGCTCGGATTCTCCCAGCCGCGCATGAAGGACCTGAATCCCGTCATCGACGCGAGCGGCGTGAACGCGCTCCCGGTCCACCGCGACCCGGTCGTCGGCTCGATCGCCGCGGTCGTGACCGAGGGGCGCAGCTGGTACTCGGGACTCGAGCTCGGCTGGAAGTGGCGCGGCGAGTCCTCCTGGCACAGCGTGTCGTACACGCTGTCCCGCTCCGAGGACGACGGCCCGGACCCGCTCCTGGGAGGGATCTACCTGCCGCCGCGCCCCGCCGTCGCGGACGCGGGGGCTTTCGAGAGCTTCGCCTCCGAGCGCGGCCGGTCGGATTACGACCGTCGCCACCGCTTCGTCGTCGCGGGGGAGATGCCGCTCCCCTGGTGGGGGCTGCGGCTCTCGTCGGTGGCGCAATACATGAGCGCCGCACCGTTCAACGTCACGACCGGCCGCGACGAGAACAGCGACGGGATCACGACCGACCGGCCCCAGGGCGTGGGCCGCAACACCGGCGCGAAGTCCCCGCTCGAGGAGGTGAACGCCCTGCGCGAGCGGTTCGACCTCGCCCCGGTGACCGGCCTGAAGGAGAACGCCTACGTGCAGGTCGACCTTCGCGTCACGCGCCCGTTTGCGGCCGGGAAGGTCAAGTCGGGCGAGTTCTTCGCCCAGGTCTTCAACGTCTTCGACCGCTTCAACGCGGGTCAGGTCGAAGGGCGCGCAACCGCGCAGAATTTCGGCCAGCCGATCACCGCGGCGGGCCCCCCACGCACCATCGAGTTCGGGATCAAGCTGGCGATGTAAATGGGGACGGCAACCTATTTCCCCAACCCCGCAACGGGCGCTTCGGGGTTGGGGAAGAAGGTCGCCGTCCCCATCAAGACGACGACCGTCATGTCGTCGTGCTGCGCGGCGCCGGCGGTGAAGGCATCGGTCGCGGCGAACAGCCGGTCGATCACCTCGCGGGGGGAGGCGCCGTCCGCTCCCCGCAACGCCGCGAGCAGGCGCTCCTCGCCGAACTCCTCGTCGTCGCCGGTCATCGCCTCGCTGATCCCGTCGCTGAACCCGCACAGGAGATCGCCCGGGCCGAGGGCGGTCTCCGCCTCGACGAAGCGCGTTCCCTCCATCAGCCCGACGACCATCCCGGTCGCGGCGAGGCGCTCCACCTCCCCGTTCGCGCGCAGGAGCACCGGCGCGTTGTGCCCGCCGTTGACGTACACGAGCCGGCGCGCCTTCGGCTCGTAACGCCCGACGAACAGCGTGGCGTAGCGGTTCTCCGGGGTGGCGTCGTGAACGAGGGCGCTGACCGTCTCCATCAGCTGCGCCAGATCCCCCGACGCCCGGATCGACTGGCCGCGCAGCGACGCCTGAAGGCTCGCCATCACCAGCGCCGCGCCGATCCCCTTCCCGGAGACGTCCCCGATCGCGAAGAGCAGGCTGCCGTCGGGGAGCACGAGGAAGTCGTAGTAGTCCCCGCCCACGCCGAGGGCGGTGCGGCAGTACCCGGCGAGCTCGAGGCCGGCGACCTTCGGCAGCGCCTGCGGGAAGAGGCGCTGCTGCACCTCGCGGGCGATCTCGACCTCGCGGGTGAGGCGCCCCCGTTGCGCCGCCTCGGCGGCGACGGCGGCGGTGAGGCGCGCGTTCTCGAGCGCGACCCCGGCACGGTCGCCGACCGATTCGAGCAGGCGCAGGTCCGCCGCGGAATAGGGGGCCTCGGCGCGGCGCGCGCCGAGCACGAGGACGCCGTTGAGGTGGTCGCGTGCGGGAAGGGGAACGACGACCTCGGCGCCGAGCGCGTCGAGGGCGGGGTCGGCCCCCCGCTTCACGCGGACGGGTTTGCGGAGGTCCTGGAGGCCGGCGGGGAACCCCGGCTCGCCGCGGAGCAGGACCGCCACGCGTTCGACGTGAAGCGACTCGCGCAGGCGCCGGACGATCACGTCCACCAGCGCGTCGCGATCCACCACGGTGCGGACCTCTTCGGCGAGCGCCCCGAGCACGCGCTCGGCGTCGACCGCCTCGCGGAAGAAGCGACGATCGGTCCACCGCAGCGTCGCGTCGCCGAAACGCTTGAGCAGCACGACCAGGAGCGCGCCGACCGCGAGCGCCCCGACGACGTCGACCCGTCGCATGTCCGGCCGCGTCGCGATCCGCCAGAACGTGAATCCCGCCGTGCCCGCGATCAGGACGACCCGCAGCGCGAAGATCCCCCGGCGCGCGAAGGCGTACTGCAGCCCCTCGCGGATCACGACGCGCACGTCGAGGGCCCGCTCGACGACGACGACGTAGGCGAGGGTCAGCGGGAAGAGGACGGTCGCCAGGAACGCCGGGAACAGCACCCACGGCGGGGCGAGCGACTCGAAGTCCCGGCCGGTGACGAGCGAGGCGATGACGAGCCCGAACCCGGGGAGCAGCGCGGCGGTCGTCCCGACCTGCAGGAGGATGAGGCGCCGCCGCACGTCGGGGGGCATCGGCGTCGCGTGGCGGATGCCCTGGCTCATGAAAAACCACGAGACCGCCGCCATCCCGAGGACGAACACCGGCACCGCGACGCCGGTGTAGAGGCGCGCGGGGACGGCCGCCGCGTCGATCCACGCCGGCGCCAGCACCGCGGAAAGGGCGCGAAGCGCCGCGTGCGTGCCGAGGAGGAGCGTGGCGATCCGCCGGGGCCAAGGGAAGCGCCGGTCGATCCCGATCCGTTCGGGGAAGAAGGTCCCGAACAGCATCATCGCGATCGGCCAGCAACTGCCGGCGAGCGCGCCCCAGAGCTGGCCCAGCTCGCGAAGGCCGGGTTCCCAGTGCGCGTAGACGCCGCGGCCGAACGGATCGGTGAAGGTCGCCATCAGGAAGAGCAGGAGCCAGGCTCGCCGATCGTGCGGGCGTGCGAACGCGACCCAGAACCCGAGGCTCAGCGAAAGCCACGGCATCACGAACCGGAGGACCCAGAGGACGACCTCCGCCCCCGGGGTTCGGGCGAGGGTGTCCGCGGCGAGCCGGACGTCGGCGGCGGCGACCGTCGCCTCCCGCTCCACCACGACCCGGAGGGAGTCGCCGGGGGAGGCCGCGCGCACCGGGGCGGAAAGGTCGGCGGTCCCCCGGAAGGGGCGGCCGGCGATCTCCGTGGGGCGGTCGCCTTCCCGCAGGCCCGCGGCCAGCGCCTCGTCCTCCGGTGCGACGATGCGGCCGGTGGCCGTCAGGATCGAGAAGGGCCGTCGCGCCGGGTCGCCGTCGCGCGTCGCGAGGCTCCAGACGTCCCAGGAGACCCGGAGCTGGACGGCGACCGAGATCGCGGCGAGGAGGGCCAGAACGAGGCGACGGGATCGGACCGGCATCGCGGCGGAGTGTAAACGGGCCGAGACCTATTTCGCGGAATTGGTGCCTGTCCCCATTTAGACTCCGGCCGTGCAAGACAAGGGGCTCGTCCGCGGCCTGGGGTTCTTCACCCTGACCGCGCTCGTCGCGGGAAACGTCATCGGCTCGGGGGTGTACGCGATCCCCGCGTCGCTCGCGGACGCCGCCGGGCCGCTGGGCCTTCTCGCCTGGCCGATCGTCGGCCTCGCGTACCTCGCCTTGACCGCCGCCTATGCCGACCTCGGCCAGGCCTACCCGGTCCAGGGGGGACTGCAGGTCTACGCGCAGCGGGCGTTCGGCGAGCGCGCCGGGGCGATCTCGTCGTTCCTGTACTGGATCTCCGGCGTCACCGCCAACGCCGCCTTCGCCACCGCCTTCGTGGGGTACGCGGCGGTCTTCTTCCCTTCGCTACGCGAGAAGGTCCCCGCGTTCCTCGTCGCGCAGGCGCTCCTGTGGGGGCTGACCTTCGTCAACGTGCTCGGGGTGAAGGCGAGCGGGCGGCTCGGCCTCGTCGCGACCACCCTCAAGGTGGTGCCGCTGTTCGTCCTCGCGATCGCGCTCGTCCCGATGGCGAACCCCGGGAACCTCGCGCCCTTCGCGCCGCACGGGTTCGGCGGCCTGTTCCCCGCGATCAGTCTCGTCGCGTGGGCGTTCCTGGGCGCGGAGTCGGTCGGGGTCCCGGCGGAGGAAACGAAGGACGCCGCGAGGACGATCCGCCTCGCCGCCTACGCCGGTTACGCGCTGACCATCGTCGTGTACCTCGCGGTCGCGGTCACGATGGCGCTCGCATTCCCGGCGTCCTCGCTCGCGGGCCACACCTCGCCGTTGGCGATGGCGGCGGAGCGGGCGCTGGGTCCCTGGGGAGGCGGCTTCGTCGCCCTCGGCGCGATGGTCTCGACCTTCGGGGCGCTCAACGGCTGGCTGCTCGTCGTCGGCCGCCTTCCGTACGCCGCGGCGCGGGACGGCGTCGCGCCGCACGCGTTCGCCGCGATCCACCCCAGGTTCGGGACCCCGGCGCGGGCGCTCGTGATCTCGACGCTGATCCCGTCGTCGCTGCTCGTCTTCTATTTCGTCGAGACGTTCCTCGGCGTCTACAACCTCGTGGCGCTGCTGTCGAACGCAACCGGGCTGGTGTCGATCGCCCTGGCCTGCGCCGCGCTTCCGACCCTCGTGCGGCGCGAGGGGGACCGCTTCACCCCCGCGGCCCGAGCCCGCGCCGGCGCGCTCGCCGTCGCCGGGGTCGCCGTCTCCGTCCTGCTGGTCGCCGGCTCGGGTTGGAGGGTCCTGCTCGCGACGGCGTTCATGGTCTTTCTGGCGGCGGCGGTCCACGCCGTCGTGAGGGCCCGGGCGTGAAGGGAACCCGCCCCGGCGCTCCGGTCGAGAGGGCGTGGACGCTCCCGTCGGCGTGGTACGCAGGGGAGGAGCACCTCGCCCGGGAGCGGGAACGGATCTTCGCGCGCAGCTGGCAGCTCGCCGTGCGGGAGGAGCAGATCGCGAACCCCGGCGACTACGTCGCCGTCGAGGTCGCCGGCGAGCCCGTCGTCGTCGTCCGCGACGACCGCGGGGGGGTGCGGGCGTTCTTCAACGTCTGCCGGCACCGCGCCGGGACCGTCGCTCCCGGCGAGTCCGGTTGCGTGAAGGCGTTCCGCTGCACCTACCACGGCTGGACGTACCGGCTCGACGGGACGCTGCGCACCGCTCCCGAGATGGAGGGCGTGGAGCGGTTCGAGGCGAAGGACTTCGGGCTCCGCCCGGTGCGCTGCGAAGTCTGGTCGGGACTCGTCTTCGTGAACCTCGACCCGCAGGCGAAGCCGCTGGCCCGGGCGCTCGGCCGCGTGGGGGACCTCGCGGCGAAGACGGCGTTCGCGACCATGCGTTTCGGCCGCCGCGACGTCTACCGGATCGCCTGCAATTGGAAGGTCTACGTCGACAACTACCTCGAGGGGTACCACATCCCCGCGGCGCACCCGGGGCTGAACCGGATCCTCGACTATCGGCGGTACGAGGTCGAGACGGACGGGCCGATCGTGATCCAGCGCTCCCCCGGACGCGGGGAGGACCGCGCGGACGAGCGCTACCTCTACGTGTGGGTATGGCCGAACTTCATGCTGAACGTCTCGCCGGGGTACGCGCAGACGAACCTGATCCTGCCGGACGGTCCCGAGCGGACCGTGTGCGTCTTCGACTACTTCTTCGCCGGGGCGGAGGACGCCGAGGCGGTGGCGTTTTCCGACGGGATCCAGGCCGAGGACATCGCGATCTGCGAATCGGTGCAGCGCAACCTCCGCTCGCGCGCCTACGAGGCCGGCCGGTACTCCGCGAAGCGCGAGAACGGCCTCCACCATTTCCACGAGCTCGTGCGTCGCGCTCTGAAAACAGGGACAGTCCCTCATTAAATGGGGACAGCAACCTATTTCCGAATAGGGGACAGTCACCCTATTCGGAAATAGGTTGCTGTCCCCATTTAATGAGGGACTGTCCCTATTTTCAGAGCGCGACGACCGCTGCGGCGGCCGCGGGACGGTCCTCCCGTCCGAGCGCGGCGGCGAGCTTGCGCACCATCGGGCCCCACGTGGGCGCGTCGACGATCGACGCCGTCTTGATCCGTCTCGTGCGCAGCGGCCGTGCGGTGAGCTGTGCCGCCCAGTCGTCGCGGCGCTTTCCGTGGAGATCGACGCACACCGCGTCGAAGCCGCCTTCCTTCGCGTAGATCGCGAGCAGGCCGAAACCGGTCGTTCCCCTGCCGTCCACGCCGAGGATCGCGGTGCGGCCGATACGACCATCCTCGATCTCGGCGAGAAGCCCCTCGACGAGGGGGTGCCCCGAGGCGAAGAAGTCGAGCGCTTCGTCGGCGACCGCCTCCTCGCGGTCGAAGGCGCCGAGGAAGGATGCGTCGCCGGGGACGCCGGGGAGGTTCTCCACCCGCGACGCGGTGCCGAAGGCGATCGACCAGACGCTGCCGTCGCGGTGCGGCTCGACCATCAGTCCGAGCTGCTCGCACGCGGACACCACGAAGTCCTGCGTGAGCTCCTCGAGATCCGCGGGAACGCGCGCGAGGATCGCTTCGGCGAGCTCGGGGCGGTACGGCTCGCGGTGGAGCTCGTGGTAGGCCGCGGCCCGCGAACGCTCGCGCGCACCGTGCATCTCGTCGACGACGCGCCGGAGGACGTCCGGCGGGAGCGTGTCGCGACCGTCGGCCGCCGCCTCGCGCACCGCCTGCTCGACGTGGGCGAGCTCACGCTCGAGCCCGCCGAGCGGCTCGCGGAACAGGCCGATCGACTCGTACAGCGCCGCGACCGACGCGCCGAGCCCGGAGGGCGGCCTGAAGTAGACGATCTCCACGTCGCGCGTGCGCCCGATCCTGTCGAGCCGTCCGATCCGTTGCTCGACCTGCACGGGGTTCCAGGGGAGGTCGAACAGCACGATCCGCCGGCAGAACTCGAAGTTCCGCCCCTCGCCGCCGCATTCGGTCGAGATGAGCAGGGACGGGCCCGCGGGAGTCCGGAACTGCGCGACCTCGATGTCCCGCGCGGCGGTCGAGAGGGCCTCGTGGAAGGCCCCGGTGCGGATCTGGGCGATCCGGGAGAGCGCCGCCCGGAGCGCCTCGAGGGTCTCGCGGTGCGCGACGAAGACGAGCGTCTTCTGCCGCTTCGTCTGCCACTCGCGGGCGGCGTCGGCCAGCCACACCACGCGGGGGTCGGCGGCCTGCGCGTCGCGCGACGCGGCCCCCGCGTCGATCGCCCAGGGGGAGGCGAGGGCGCGCGCGACCTTGTCGGCCTTCTGGCGTCGGGCGACCGCGTGCGGCGCGGGAAGCTCCAGCATCGTCCGTTCGAGCTCGCGCAGCGCCTCCCAACCGCCGGGATCGTCGATCGTGACCGGGGCCGGGGCGCGCGGCGGGAGCCCGCCGATGTCGGCGCGGCGCGTCTGGCTCGTGCACGGAGGAAGGGGCCTCCGCTCCTGAAGGCGCGCCTCGAACGACTCCCCTTCGGGGAACTCCTCGGGACGCAGCAGCTGCAGCAGCCGGAAGAATCCGTGCGCGTCGTCCTCGAGGGGGGTCGCGGTCAGCAGCAACACGTGCCGTCCGAGGGCGCAGATCGGCGCGATCGCGCGGTAGGCGGCGTTTCCGGGATGCCCCTTCGCCCGCTGGAGGTGATGCGCCTCGTCCACGATCAGCAGATCGATCCCGGCCTCGACGGCCTGCTCGGTGAGCTTCGGCCGCTTGACGAGCGTCTCCATCGAGACGACCACCTGCCGGTGCGCGTCGAAGGGATTGAAGTCGGCGCCGTGGTCCTTCGCGACGTCGGCCAGGCGAGGCTCGTCGAGGAGGACGAAGACCTGGTGGTATTTCCGCCACAGCTCCCCGAGCCACTGCACCACGAGCGTCTCCGGGGCGACGACGAGGGTGCGCTCGGTCCGCCGCACGCGCACGAGGTGGTTGAGGATCAGGCAGGCCTCGACCGTTTTCCCGAGCCCCACCTCGTCGGCGAGCAGCCAGCGCACCGGGTCGGTGCGGGTCGCGCGCTCGGCGACGTAGAGCTGGTGGGGGAACAGGCGGATGCGCCCCCCGAGGAACGAGCCGAGCCCCTCCGCCTCGCGCACCGTTTTCAGGTGGAGCGCGTCGAGGCGCAGTCCGAACGCCTCGACGCTCCCGATCTCGCCGTGGGCGAGGAGGTCGACGGGGGAGTCGGCGACGTCGAGCGGCCACAGGAAGCGGCCTTCTGCGATCCGGCCCCCGGTGAGACGGAACCTCCCGCCGGGAAGCTCCGCCTCGATGAGCACGCGGTCGCCGGTCTGCTCGTCGCGCGCCCAGGTCCCCGGCGCGAGGCGCAGCGGGACGAGCCCCCCCGTGGCGGCCGCGAGCTTCAGCGTGGTCCCGCGCGCCGGGAACTCGACGACGACCTCCCGGGCCGTCGCGTGCAGGACGCGACCGGGACCGAGGTCGGGGTTGTCGCGATGGCGGACGCGGTCGCCGGTCTTCCAACTCATGCCGGGGACAGCATCGCACGCTCGAACGACTCGAGCGCGGCGCGTGCCCCGGCGACGATGAGGACGTCCCCCTCCTGCAGCCGGAAGTCGGCTTCCGGGTTGGGGATGACGCGCCCGGCGCGCTTCACGCCGACGACCGCGACCCCCCACTTCCGGCGGAGGTCGGCGCCGGCGAGCGTCGTCCCGGAGATCGGCGTCCCCCCGTCGATCTGGAGCTGCTCGAGCTGGAGCTCTCCCCCCTCGGCGTCGAACGACACGTCGAGGAAGTCCACGACGGCGGGCTTCGTGAGCATGTGCGCCAGGCGCAGCCCGCCGAGATGGTACGGATTGACGACCTTGTTCGCTCCGGCGCGTCGGAGCCTCGCGTCCGCGCCGGCCTCACCCGCGCGCGCGACGATGAAGAGCGACGGGTTGAGCGACCGCGCGGTCAGCACCGTGTAGACGTTGTGCGCGTCGTCGTTGAGGCAGGCCACGAGCCCCCGCGCGCGGGCGACCCCCGCCGTCTTGAGCACGTCCTCGGAGACCGCGTCCCCCTCCACGACCGGGACGCCGCGCTCGGTGAGCCGCGCGACCTTCTCGACCGCCCGCTCGATCACGACGAAGGGTCGTCCTTCGCGGACGAGCTCCTCGACGACCGCCTGGCCCATCCGTCCCCAGCCGCACACGATCTCGTGTCCCGAGAGCTTCTCCAGCATGCGCGTCCTCCGCCGGCGTCCGAACGCATCGCGCATCTCCCCCTCGATCACCCACCGCGCGAGGTCGGTGAGGCCGAACAGGAGAATACCGAGCCCCGCGAACAGGACGACGACCGTGAAGACCTCGCCGGCGCGGGAGAGCGGGAAGACCTCGCCGTACCCGACGGTCGTCAGCGTGATCGCGGTCATGTAGAACGCGTCCCAGGGGGAGGCGCCCTCGATCAGGACGTAGCCGAGGGTCCCGACCGCGAGGACGCCCGCCAGAAGTCCCAGGGCGATCGCGAGGCGCTTGCGCACGCCCGCACTCTAGCAGCGTCCTACGGCCCCTCGTGATGACAGCTGTTCACCGCCTTCACCTGGAAGAAGGTCAGCGCCGGGGTCGTGTTGACGCCGTCCTGGAGCGTGAACGTCGTCGCGGTCGCCGGGTTCGCCAGGAGCGTCACGTCGCTCGCGAACGTCGGGCCCGTGGACTGCAGCACGTGGTACCCGGCCCCCGCGACCGCGCTCCACGAGAAGACGAGATCGAGCTGGCTCCCGTCGTCGACCTTCTGGACCTGGAGCGCGGGCGCCGCAGCCGGCACCGGGTCGGCGCACCCCTGGACGTCGCAGCCGTAGGCGCCCCGGGCCGTCACGTGCAGCGTGCGCGGGCGGATGTAGCCGTCGGTCGTGATGCCGCTCCCGTCGAGGTCTTCGACCGAAAGCGTCCACGTCCCCAGGGTCGATTGCCCGACGAAGTCGGCCATGCTTCCGGGCCCGGACGGGGCCGTGTCGCGATCGTAGCGGGTCACGATGCCGTTGCCGACGGCCGGCCCGCGATCGTGCAGGCGGACCGTGGTGCCCTGCGGCGAGGTCAGCGAGACGACGAGCTGCGTGGGGTCCTGGTGGAAGATGTCCACCGAGAGGTCGAGCTCGGCGATCGGGCGGTCGTCGGCGATCACGAACTGCGCCACGGCGGGGGTGGTCGTCAGCGGCGGAACGATGACGATGTCCTCCTGGGTGTAGTCGCGGTTCGGGTTCCCCATCGGGATCGCGATCCGGCTGCCGAACGACGGCGAGTTCGACGCCGCCCCGGCGAGATCGACGGTGAGCGTCTGGCCGCACTGCGCCTCGGGGAGGATGACGAGGCGCGCCTGCGGGGCGACGCTCTCCGCCGTCGCCGACGCGGCGATCGTCGGCCACGTCGCCGTCGGGTTCAGGACGCGCACGTGCGCGGGAGCGACGACGGAGACGCTCGCGACGGGGGAGAGGGCGGCCTCGGCCCCTTCGTTGAGCAGGGTGGCGGCCAGTTCGATCGTCTCACCCGGCTCGGGGGTCGTGTTTCCGCCGTCGATCACGCGATGGGCCGTTTGCCGGAGTCGGCCGCCGGCGGGGGCGCCCACGCAGTTCGAGACCGGGCTGAAGCAGGCCCCGTTGGAGCCGAAGGCCTGGACGCGGTAGTGGCGCACGGCGGAGGAGTCGGCGCTGTCGTCGAGGTAGCTCGTCTGCGCCGAGGTCCGCGTCGCGATCGGGACCTGCTGCCGACCGCAGCCGAGCTCGCCGCGAAAGACCCGGTAGGACGCGGCGCCCGAAACCGGCCCCCAGGCCAGCTCGACGCCGGCGGGGGACACGGTCTTCGTCACGACCGGGGCGGCGAGGGCGGGACAGCTGGTGTGGTTCTGGTTCCTGGTGTCCGAGGCGAGCCCGCAGGCGATCTCGTGCCGCTTGAACGCGGCGAAGAGCGCCGCGGCGTGCGGCGTCCCGTTCGCGAGGTTGCCGTCGTCGTCGTCGGCCACGCGCATGCGCTGGTACCAGCTCGTGGCCAGGCACGAATCGGACGCGGATGCCGAGCAGGTGTAGGCGTTGCCCCCCGACCCGGGCCGGGTGGCGTACCAGAGCCGGTCCACCAGCTGCCACGCGCTGGCCTGGTCCAATCCGGCCGCCGGGAGATCGCGGGTCGCGAGGTCGTAGATCGCCTCGGACGACACGTACGACTCGCAGTGGGGCTCGCGCTTGCACGGGCCGCTGAAGCTCGAGAAGTCCTGGGAGCAGCGGGCGAAGGCGAAGTTGGCCGGAGTCGCCGGGGTGCGGGACTGGCGCTGGTTCCAGTCGAACTCGCGGAAGCCGGTGCAGGTCAGGCAGGCGTCGCCGTAGCCGCTGCACGTGCTGCCGTCGTTGTACGTCCCGTGCCCCTGGCACGAGGCGCGCGTGGCGAGGATGTTGACGATGTCCGAGTAGGCCTCCGAGGGTTTGTCCACCCCGCCGCCGTCGTTCTGGTCGTAGCCGTGGCCCCACTCGTGCACGAGGATCCCGGCGTTCTCGCCCGTGTTGTTGCAGTTGCTGCCGGCGCGGAACATGTTCACGACCGTGCCGGTCCAGTTGGCGTTGCACGACTGGGTGACGTTCACGTTGACGGTGAGCGTGCCGTTGAGCCAGACGTTCGCCGGATCGTAGAAGCGCGCGATCTGGGCGACGCGGTTCATGTGGTAAAAGGCGGTGCGCGTGGCCGCGGTGTTCCCCGGCGACGCGCCCGGCGCGACGGCGCAGTTCTCCCCGGCCTTCGTGCCGAGCGTGAGGCCGCCGCCGCACGTCGCCGTCTGGGTCAACGCGCCGCAGGCGTCGACGATGCGGATGTAACGACCCACGAGGTTCGTCTCGGTCGCCCCGGCCGGTTCGACGCAGACGAGGTTGCCGTACGCGTCGCCGAACTGCTCGGCCTGCCCGGCCTCCGTCGCGTCGGCGTAGGGCATCGGCATCTCCGCCGCTTCGCAACCGCCGTTCGTGCAGTCGCCGTCGGGGCTCAACGGAAAGACGCCGCCGCGCACGGAGCCGTACCGGGTCCCCTCGTAGAACGAGAGGATCGAGCCGTCGCGGGCGTCCACCTCGCCGATCCAGCTGCGCGGTGCGTCGGCCTCGTCGAAGGTGAAGCGCCACGCCAGCGTGTGGGTCAGCCCTCGACCCGCCTCCGCCGCCATGAGGACGAGTTGCGGCTCCCCGACGGCGATGAGGCCCGCCGCCGCCTCGCCGACGTACGCGTCGAGGCGCTCGCGGGCGGCGGGCGCGTCGAGCTCGGGCACGCCTCCCGCCGCCGGGCGGCTCCAGTGCTCCGCACCCGCCATCACCAGGCGACCGCGAACCACGTGGAGATCGAGCCTCGCGTTCTCCACGCGCACCCCGCCCACGACCTGGCGGTAGACGATCTGCCAGTGCGCCTCCCGCAGCTGCCGGCTGGCGGCGCGATCGAGATCGAGCAGATCGGACCAGGAGCCGAAGACGTCCGCGTTGGTCTCCAGGAACGTCCGCGCGAGCCGATCGAGCTCCTCGAGCGTCGCGCCCGCCGCGGCGGGCTCCGAAAGCCACGGGATCCCGCTCCCGGAGAGGAGCGTCGGCATGCCCGTCCGCCCGTCCACGTGGACGGACCAGTCGCCCGCATGGCGCTCGCGGAACCGCCGCCAGCGCGAGCGCAGCGCGTCGGACGGTGCCAGGTCGTCCACGTCGCGGGGGTGCGTCGAGATCGACCCGCCCTCCCGATGCCGGACCCGGTCGTCGAGGGGCGAAGGCTCGCGCCGGTCCGAGGCCGCGAGCGCCGCCGCGAAGGTGGTGAGGAGGATCGTCGCCGCGAGGAGTCGCTTCATCAGTTGCACACCGCGTCGGACGCGTCGTCCGAGATCGAGCCGCACAGCCCCGCCGCCGGCCAGGTGCGCGCTCCCGAGCTGCTGAAACCGGGGTGGCCGGCGGCGCCGGCGTCGTTCACCCAGATCACGTTGAACCAGACGCTCCCCGCCGGAGCGGTGATCGTCCCGATCGGTCCCGCACCGAGATCGCACCCGGTCACCGCGCCCTGGTATCCGGCGTAGTTGCCGATGCTCCCGTAGAGGACGACGGCGCGACTCGACGAGCACGTCGCGTTGTCGATCGACACCGTGAGCTCGTCCGGGCCGAGTCCCTTGCCGAAGAGCACGGGCGCGCCGATCTCCCCGTCGGCCATCGGCGGTGCCGCGGGCGACGAGACGGCGCACCCCGCGTCGCACTGGATGCCGACCGCGGTCAGGCTCGCCGCCGCGAGCCGCGCCTCGCCCCCGCCGCCGTTCTCCTCGAGGCGGATCGACCAGTTCCCGGGACCGCCGGCGTCGTAGCTCGCCTTCACGTCGTAGGGAGCGGCGTCGGCGGCCCCGAACGGCTTGAGCACGTACGCCCTCGTCCCGTCCCACAGCGACACCCTGGCGTTCGCCGTCCAGGTCCCGGTGGGGGCGGCGTCGGTCACCGTCATGGTCGCGCCCGTCAGCGACGCCTGGTTCTTGCAGGGACCGCTTGCGACCTCCTCGAGTCCGATGCGGTACTGCCCGGCGCCTCCGCTGGAGTTCTTGTAGACGGTCAGGACGTTGTAGGGGTTCGCCGGAGCGGCGCCGATCGCCTTCAGCGTCCAGTTGGAGCCGGAAGGCGTCTGGAGGAAGACGCGGGTGCAATCGGTCACGCTGGAGTGACTGAGGGTCGTCCAGTCGACGACCGCCGAGACGGCCGAGTCCGGCGAGATCGCGAAGGGATCGCCCAGGAGCGTCGTGATCGTGGCGTTCTCGACGGTCAACGGGTTCACGACCTGCGACTCGCTCTGCACCGGGGCGACGTTGGTGTAGGCGAAGTCGTAATCGACCGTCGCGCCGTAGACGGGGGTCGGCACGCCCAGCGCCGGCGCGAGGGCCGAGAAGCCCGTCGAGTCCGAGGCGCTCAGCGGATCGAGGCTTTGCGTCGCGGTCTGCTGCGACCCGGTTCCGCCGACCGGCACCGAGAAGACCGAGGGGGCGTCGCCGTAAGATCCCTGGACGTCCGCGACGTTCCGGAGGTCGAAGAGGACCTCCTCGATGCAGGCGGCCCCGGGACCCACCACGAACTCGTACGTCGCGGTCGCGGTCCCGCCCGCGGCGGCGATCGTCCCGAACGACGCCGGATTGCCGACGACGGTCGCCGGGTTGCGCGACCCGGCCGAGATCGCGAGCTCCGCGGTCGTCCCGACCGACGGAGTCGCCGCCGAGTTCCGCAGCGTGACGTCCACCGCCCAGCGCTCCGTCGGCTCCACGAGGGCGTCGCCGTCGCCGCAGCGCTGGACGAGGTTGCCGGATCGGTCGAAGACGACGCCGCACCCCACGTCGGGGCGCACGGCCGCGTCGCAGGTCCGCTGGACGACGCCCGTGAGGCTCACGTTGTCGAGGCCGTAACCCCCGGCGGTCGAGATGCCGTACGACGAGCTGCGCATCGAGCCGACGCGCCACCGGAACTGGACGAGGTCCCCCGGGTTCAGGCCGGAGAGCGCCCCCGAGACCGCCCGCCAGTTCACGGTTCCCTGGTCGAGCTGGTTGAAGATGTTCTCGCCGTTCGCGGCGTTCTCCGAGAAGCAGTCGCGGTTGTACTCGCCGCCCATGTTGCACAACGGGTTGCAGTAGTGGTTGAAGATGAGCGCGCCGTCGTACGGGAGCGTCGTGAGCTTGCGCCAGACCCCGCCGTTGATCCGGTAGTCGACCCGCGCGCCGTCGACGCGATAGGTCCCCGAGTACCCGAAGAGGTACTCGTGGTCGAAGGAGAGGGTCGTGCCGGTCGTGCCGATCTTGAGGACGGGCGAATACAGGACGGAGTCCGAAAGGTCGCCGTAATTGCCGGTCGGGAAGTTATCGGCCTGGTTCTGCCAGCAGAAATAACCGCCGCCCGAGTTCCCGCCGGTCGCCCGCCAGAAGAAGCGATCGGCGTAGGGGCTGCACGGGGAGCCGCTGGGGTTCACCGTCGCGCCGTCGTCGTCGCCCGGACCGAGGCGGTGGACGAATCCCGTCGGGTTGGTGGTGAACGGCTCGAGGTACGTCGTCGTTCCGGGGACGTCGTTCAGGTCGAGGAACAGCGTCACCTCCTGCGGCTCGAGGGGCCCCGCGAAGCCGTCCGCGAGGATGAGGACGCGGAAGGTGGCGGTCGGGGGCGCCATCGGATCCGTGCACGCGACGCTCCCCGACACCTTGAAGGTGAACGGGTCGGTGGCGAGCGGGTTCGTCGCGGTCGCCCCGGCGGCGATCGTGCCGAACGACGCGGTGTTCTTGCGGAGGCAGTCGACCGAGGGATCGTCCGAATCGACGATCGCCCGGACGTTCTGGAGAGGCTGGCCGGTGTTGTTCCGGAGCTTGATCGAGAAGTGAACCGTCTCGTTCGCGTCGGCCCAGGCGTCGCCGTCGCCGTTGTCCGCGAGCCCGGCGATCCCGTCCGCGACGACGTCGCCTCCCCGGCAGTCGACGTAGGCGTACGCCACCGAGTACGGGCCGGAGTCGCCGTGGTAGGTCGCTCGGATTCGATCGGAGGGGGCGACGAGCAAGGTCCCGTCGTTCGCGCGCGGCCCGTCGGCGGTGGAGGAGGGGAGCGTCGCCGCGAAGTCGGGGCCGGTCCCGTGCAAGGTGAAGGTCTCGAGATCCCCCGTGGTCTCGGACTCGACCGTCACCTGGACCGAGCCGGCGGTCGAGCCGTCGAAGACCCGGATTCCCACCGCCTGGCCCGGGCACTGCGGATAGGTGTAACGGTCGAACGTCACGACGGCATTCGACGCCGAGCAGGTCCCGACCTGCCCGTCGGCGTGGTACTGGTTGTACGCGAAGTTGAGGTTGTCGAGCGCCAGACCCGCCGTTGCGGGGGTGGCGGTGGGATCCCCGTCCATGTCGGTGTCGTAGACCTCGATGGCCCACCGCCACTGGAGGCCCGCGGTGGCCGCGCCGCGCGCGTTGCCGAAGCCGATCCCGTCGCGGTTCGCGGGACCGACGAGCGGGTCCCAAGGCGTTCCGCCGTCCCAACCCCGGTTCTCGTAGAAGAAGTACCCGTAGGCGTACGGATACCAGTCGTAGATCTCGTTGATCCCCGGCGTGTCCGTGCCGGGATAGTTCCGGTCCCAGAAGAAGCCGACGGCCATCGCCGGGTCGATGAACGCGACCATGTCCGAGCGGTAGTACCAGGAGGCGCCCAGCCACTCGTAATTCCACGGCTGGCCGTTCGCCGCGAGCCCGGTGTGCGCGGGGCGGAAGATCGGCGAGTAGAGGACGGTGTCGGTGATCGTGCCGAGCCCCCCGCCCTTGCTCTGCGCAAACGCGCCGCAGGTCGCGGGGTCGCCGTTCGACTTGAACGCCTGGGTGCCCCCGGTGTCGCAGGAGATCCCCGGATCGTCAGTGCGGATCTCGCTCCCGCAACCGGCGCCGCGGCTGAACGGGGCGGCCACGGTGGACACCTGCGTCTGCGTCCCGCACGCTGCGGGGCCGCACGTGTACTGGTACCGGATCCGGTCCTCCACGAACCCCTGGGCGCCCGACTCGAAGTTCCAGCACTCGCCTTCCGCGACGATGGTGTCGTCGGTCTGCAGAAGGTGGCGCTGGGTCAGCGTCTGCGCGGTGGTGAACCCGTCGGCCGCCGAGGTGACGCGCAGGTTGAAGGCGTGCTCGCTCATCCGCAGTCCCGCCGCGTCGATCGTCGGGGAGATGTAGAGCGAGAAGACGGGCGCCGTCAGCTGATCCGTGCCGATGGAGCCGAGCTGCACGATCGGGTTGAAGATCGTGATCCGGTCGGCGGCCGGGCCGGTGATGACGAGCTCGGCGACGACGTCCGTGAGCGGCGTGGCCGTCGGAGGGTTGTAGACGCCGAACGTGTAGGCGATGAACTCGCCGCCGTCCATGTAGTCGCGGTAGACCTCCGCCCCCGTGCCGGCCTCGCAGCCGCCCGTCGTGAGGTAGCCGCCGTCCTCGAGGCGCGTCCTGCAGCCGACGGCGGCCTCGACCGAGCGGGTCGCGTGCCCCGCGTGCGGATCGGTGTAGAGGACCGTGATCGTCTGGCCGTCCCCCGCGTTGACCACCCCGTCGCCGTCCGCGCCGGCCGTGCCGAGAACCGGCATCGTCGCGGTCCAGGTGCCGCAGGCCGTCCCCGCGCAGTCCGAGCCCGTCCACGATCCCGCGGGGATCGTCTCCGCGTCGCCCGCGGTGGTCGCGACCGTCGTCCGGTCCGCGACGGTCGCGGCGTCGATCGCCACGGTGTCGGTCACGGTGACCTCGATCGTGTCGTCGCAGGTGTAGGTCCCCTTGTCGACCTGCACGAGCGAGTCGGTGCTGCACGAGGCGAACCGGAAGTTCCCGATGCGCGTGCCCCAGTTGTAGTACCCGCCGTCGGAGTACTGCCCGAGGTACCAGAAGGTGCAGCCGTCGGGGTCGACGGTCATTCCCGTGTAGTCCCCCCAGCGGTCGCAGCTGCCGCCGCAGCCGCCGCCGTCGTTGTAGTTGCCGAGGCCGGCGCGCTGCAGGACCTCCGGCTGGAGCGTCCCCGGCGGGTCGCCGAACTCGCGCCCGGTGACCCAGACCTGGGTGTAGGTCGCCGCGCTCGACTTCGTGTACCCGATCGCCACGTTCCCGTTCCGGTCGATCGAGAGGTCGGGGTAGTAGCGGAAGTCGCCGGTGCTCCCGTAGGCGCCGCCCGACTGCTGCTGCAGGAGAACGGGCGCGGTCCCGGAGACGTCGATCTCCACCCAGTCGATGCAGCTCTCCGCGTTGCCGCCCCCGAAATTGCAGGCGGTGTTGCGGGTCGCCCAGAGCTTCCCGGCGCGAACCTCCGCGTCGAGCCAGCGTCCCGTCCCCGTGTCGTTGAGGCCGGCGACCCCGGCGCCGAGCTCCGCGGCGCTCGGCGGCGCGGAGCCGACGTACGCCTCGGTGAGCGTGCCGTAGATCACGGGCGGCGAGGCGAAGGGGTCGCTCCAGCGCCAGATCCGGCTGTTCCCGCCGCCGTCGTGTGCGATGAGATGGTGCGGCGTCCCCGGCGCAGGCCAGCCGCCGGAGGCGTAGCCGTGGAGCTTCGCCGGCTGCGCCGTGAAGAACATGGAGCCGAGCCCCGCCTCCGCGACGCCCACGGCGGTTCCCGCGTAAAGCGCCGCCTTGTCGACGGCGAAGGCGCGGACGGAGTCGAGGCCGCCGCCGTCGAGGAACATGTTCCCGGCGATGTAGATCGCGTCGAGGCCGATCCCCATGTGCGGGTAGTCGATCCAGGTCAGTGGGTCCACGACATCGGCGCGGAAGGAGATCCGGTTCCAGGTCCCGGTCGGATCGTTGGTCGCGGAGGCGGCCACGCACAGGTACGAGTTGGTGCCGGCCCCGGTCTCGAGGGACATCGCTCCCATCACGAACCGGTTGGACGCCTCGTCGTAGTCGACATAGGGATCGAACAGGCCGGCGCAGTGGGGGACCCCGTTGAAGAACTGTTCGAGGGGAATCGGCGTCGACAGGGGCGTGCCTGTCTTGTCCCAGACCTGGTAACGCGAGTTGACGACGGCGACGAGGTGTCCGGGGCCGGCCGCGAGGATCGGGTCCGGCGGGGTGTAGGTCTGGTTCGAGACGATGGCGTCGAACCCGACGCCGCCGGCTCCGGGCGCGCGCGAGGACGAGGCCACGGCTTCCTGCCCGTCCCGAGTCTCCGGAGCGTCCTGCGCCTGCGCTTTCACCCATCGATACTCGGACCACGTCAGGCCGGAATGGTGGTCGTACCCGGTGTCGCTCTCGGGCTTCTTTCCCTTCGGCTTCGCGACGGTCTCTTCCGGCGGCGCGAGCCGGCGAAGGTCGACGGGGGAGACGGAATACCGCGCGTCCCGCACCACGTGCTCGATCGTCTCGTCGGCGACCGCACCGGCGCGCCCGCCGCGGAGGAGGTTCGCGGCGAAGTTGCTGGTGGGCTGGTTCGGGACCCCAGACAGGTCGGCCGTTCCGAGGTGGGCGGCCTGCGCGGCCTTCCAGGCCTCGAAGGCGGCTTCGGCTTCCGGCGTCGCCGGTCGGTAGCCGCGGACCCAGCGCCCCGCGGCCGTCGCGTCGAACGACATCCGGTCCTTCGGGGCGACGGTTCGCGTCCCGGGAACGCGCAGGCGCGGCGGCACCCGCTTCGCGTCCTGCCGCCAGGGTCCCGGTCGCGTCGCCTCGACCGTGTCGCGCGCCTGCCCGGGCTTCGCGGCGCTTTCCGCGGAGCACGCGCCCGGTTCGTCCGCCCCGGCGGGGATCGCCGCGGCGAGGATCAGGGCGGCGGCAAGGAGTCGGGGGGTCGTCATTCGGTTCCTCCGGCGTTTTCCGCGGCGACGCGGTAGTGGTGCGGGACGGCGGACAGGAGCGCATCGACGTCGACCCAGCGGGTCGAGGCGGCCGAGCCGGCCTCGGTCCAGGGCCCCTGCGGCGTCGTCGCGCGCGCGATGCGGTAGAGCGTGGCCGCGCCGTGACCGGCGTCGACCGGAGGGGCGGTCCACGCGAGCACCACGTGTCCCGCCGCGTCCTTGTCGACGCGCACGGTGTTCCCGACGGGATTCGGCCGCGGCACCGCCGGCGGCGTGTACGACTGGCAGTCGACCCACGTCCCGGCGAGGTGCACCTCGTCGACCGCCGCCTCGACGACGTTGTCGGTGCCGCCGTCGGTCGCCGTGAAGCGCAGGCGCATCGACGCGCTCGGGGGGAGCAGGGTCATCAGGTCGACCGAGAAGCTCCCCCAGCCGCCGGTCGGCGAGACGCGCTGCTCGAGGAGCGTCCAGGTGCTCCCGCCGTCGTTGGAGATCTCCGCCTTGAACGCGTCGCTGCTCGAGCTGTCGTCGTAGTACCAGCGGTCGTAGCGGAGCGAGAGCGTCTGGATGAAGGGGGCGCCGAAGGTCGGGGAATGGAGGTAGGTCGCGCCCGCGTCGACGTCGTTGCCGTTGGGGTTCCCGCCGCCGCTGCCGGTGACCCAGCAGGCGACGCCGGGATCCGGGGTCGTGTCGTTCTCGGGGTTGCTGAAGCCGCCGGTGACGGCGACGCCGACGGGGTCCTCGCGCGTGAACGTCCCTCGGGTGGCGGTTCCCGGGTCGGCGGTCCAGCCGGCGGCGGTCTCCATGTCCCAGTCGAGGCCGGTCAGCGGGAGCTCGTCGCCGACGCGGACGCTGAAGCTCGAGCGACGCACGGCGGCGCCGTACCGGAACTCGAGATCGAAGACGGCGACCGCCGAGCAGGCGGACGGATCGATCGTCAGCGAGAAGTGCGGCGCCAGGGTCGGCGCGACTCCTCGCGCGGGGAGGGTCGGGAAATACGCCAGGCGGTCGTGGATCGTGATCCCCGGGGTCGTCGTGGAGAGGATCGCCTGGAGCCCCTCGATCGGCGCGTCGGTCCGGCTCTCCGCGGTGACCGACAGGACGACCTGCTCTCCGGGGTCGAGGCCGAGATCGCCGTTTCCCAGCGCCGTGTCGTCGAACGCGTGCCCCACGTAGACCACCCCGGATTCCACCTGGAGGACCGCGGCGAAGGCCTCGAGGAACCCCGCGCCGTACACGTTGTCCTTGCCCGGTGCCCCGCGGTCCGTCGCCGTGGTCATCAGCGCCCGGGCGAGCTCGGCCGGAGCGGCCTCGGGATTCGCCTGGAGCATCAGCGCCACCGCGCCCGACACGTGGGGCGTCGCCGACGAGGTCCCGCTGAAATTGCAGTAGCTCGCGCCGGGACAGGTGGAAGTCGTCCCGCTTCCGTAAGCGGACAGGTCCGGCTTGATCAGCCCCGGCTGCGCGCCGTTCTGGTAGGGGTAGTCCTGGTACTCGAGGGGCATCGGGTACGGGTAGACGGGTTCGGTGTAGACGCGGATGTCCTCCCAGGCCGAGGGCCCGCGCGACGACGACGAGGCGATGACGTCGGTGCCTCGATGGATGTCACCGACCGCGAGGATCGACGAGAGCCCCCCGACGATCGTCTGGTCGGGGTGGATCCACGGGGCGGGGCAGTTCGCCGGGGTCGAGATGTTGTAGGGAAGCGGGTAGTTGAGCAGGTCCCCGCCGTTGTTCCCCGCGGAGTTGGCGTGGAGCACCCCGGCCGCGAGCTCGACGTCGGTCTGGCGGCGGAACGCCCCGTAGTCGGGGCGGTCGGTCCACCACCAGCTGTACGACTGCGTGATCACGTCCGCTCCGTGGGCGAGGGCGTAGTCGCTCGCCTGCCAGGCGCGGGACGGGGTGTCGCAGTCGATGCCGAGGGACATCAGCGTCGCGTCGGGGGCCATGCCGGTGACGGTTCCGTTCGTCCCGTCCCCCGCGACCTGCCCGGCGACCTGCGTGCCGTGCGTGCCGACGACCGGCTGCCCGTTGGCGCAGAAATCCCACCCCCAGCTGTCGTCGACGAGGCCGTTGCCGTCGTCGTCGAGGGCGTTCCCCGCGATCTCGAGCGGGTTGCTCCAGACGTGGTCCGCGAGGTCGGGGTGGGTCCGGTCGAACCCCGTGTCGATCACGGCGACGAGCACGCCCACCCCCGTGTACCCCGGCCCGTCCCAGACCTGTTTCGCGCCGTGGGCGATCACGTCCGACGTCACCGTCGCCTCGGGGTTCGCACCGCCGGCCTCGACTCCGCCGTCGGCGTGCGCGGGGGCGCGGTCGTGCAGCACCCCGCGGACCTCGGGGAGCGCCGCGAGTCGCTCGATCGCGGCGCGGGTGGCACGCAGGGCCACGCCGTTCACCCCCCAGAGGACGCGCACGTCGTCGACGACGTCGGCTTCCTCGGCGAGGAGGGCGCGGACGCGGCGCTGGCTGCGCGCGGCCAGGGCCGTCATCGTGGACACGACGTGCTGGCGCCTGCGGGCGCGGCTCATCGGCCGCACTTCGTTGAGGAGCGCCTCCTGATCGGGGAACTCGTCCATCAGCACGACGACGGGGAGGCGCTCTCCGGGAACGGCGGCGTCCATCGCAGCCCGGAGGTCGGGGGAAAGCGCGGCGGCGAGCAGGATCGAGGCTGCGATCACTCCGTTCCTCCGGCGTTTTCCGCGGCGACGCGGTAGTGGTCGGAAGCGGGGGAGGCGAGCGCGTCCACGTCGACCCAGCGGGTCGACGTGGCGGAGCCGACCTCGGTCCACGGCCCGTTCGGTGCGGGCGCGCGGGTGATGCGATAAAGCGTCGCGGCCCCGTGACCGGCGTCGACCGGCGGGGCGCTCCACGCGAGCACCACGTGTCCCGCGGCGTCCTTGTCGACGCGCACGGTGTTCCCGACGGGATTCGGCCGCAGCGTCGCCGGAGGCGTGTACGCCTGGCAGTCGACCCAGGTCCCGACGACGTGCACCTCGTCCACCGCCGCCTCGACGACGCTGTCGGTGCCGCCGTCGGTCGCGGTGTAGCGCAGGCGCATGTCCTCGCTCGGCGGGACCACGTGCATCAGGTCGACGGAGAAGCGCCCCCAGCCGCCGGTCGGGGACACCCGCTGCTCCAGCAGGGTCCACGTGGAGCCGCCGTCGTTGGAGATCTCGGCCTTGAACGCGTCGCTGCTCGAGCTGTCGTCGTAGTACCAGCGGTCGTAGGCGAGGGTCATCTGGAGGACGTGCGGCGCCCCGAAGGTCGGGGAGTAGAGGAAGGTCGAGCCGCCGTCGACATCGTTGCCGTTGGGGTTCCCGCCGCCGCTTCCCGTGACCCAGCAGGCGACGCCGGGGGCCGGAGTCGTGTCGTCCTCGGGATTGCTGAAGCCGCCGGTGACGGCGACGCCGACGGGATCCTCGCGGGTGAACGTCCCGCGCGTCGCGGTGCCGGGATCGGCGCTCCACCCCGCGGCCGACTCCATGTCCCAGTCGAGGCCGGCGAGGGGGCGTTCGGTGCCGACGCGGACGCTGAAGGTGGACCGGCGCACCGAGGCGCCGTACCGGAACTCGAGGTCGAAGACGGCGACCGCGGCGCACGCCGACGGATCGACGCTCAGCGAGAAGTGCGGGGCGAGGGTCGTCGCGGTCCCGCGCGCGGGGAGCGTCGGGAAGGACCCGACTGCGTCGTGGATCGTGATCCCGGGGGTCGTCGTGGTCAGGATCGCATGCAGTCCGTCGATCGCGACGTCGGTCCGGCTCTCCGCGGTGACGCTCAGGACGAGCTGCTCCCCGGGGTCGAGGGAGAGATCGCCGTTGCCGAGGGCCGTGTCGTCGAAGGCGTGGCCGCCGTGGACGACCCCCGACTCGACGGCGAGGACCGCCGCGTGCGCCTGGAGCAGACCGGCTCCGTAGTCGAGGTTCTTGCCCGGGTTGCCGCGGTGCTGCGCGGTCGTCATCAGCGCCTCGGCGAGCTGCTCGGGGGTGGCCTCGGGATTCGCCTGCAGCATCAGCGCCACGGCCCCCGCGACGTGCGGCGTCGCCGACGAGGTGCCGCTGAACGAGCAGTACCCGGTGCCGGGGCAGGTCGTGGACGTCCCGTTCCCGTACGCGGCGAGGTCGGGTTTGAGCAGGCCCTGAAGCGCGCCGTCGTGGTGCGGGTAGTCCATGTACTCCGCGGTGAGCGGGAAGGGGTAGAGCGGATTGCTCCAGGCCCGGATGTCCTCCCACGCCGATGGCCCCCGCGACGACGAGGGCTCGAGCAGGTCCGTCGTCCAGCTGACGTTGGCCACCGCGACGACCGACGAGATCCCGCCGGCGATCGCCTGGTCGGGGTGCAGCCACGGCGGTGGGCAGTTGGCCGGAGCGGCGACGTTGTAGGGGATCGGCCGGTTGACCTGGTTCTGGCCGTCGTTCCCCGCGGCGTTGAGGTGGAGGATCCCCGCCGCGAGCTCGGTGTCGCTCTGCCGGCGCCACCCCTCGTAGTCGGGCGGGTCCTCCCACGGCCAGATGAACGATTCGGTGATCACGTGCGCGCCGTTGGCGATCGCGTAATCCGACGCCTCCCAGCCGATCGAGTCGGGAGGGGAGCAATCGAAACCGAGGACCATCAGCTCGGCGTCGGGGGCCATCCCGGTGACGACGCCGTTGGTCCCGTCTCCGGCGACCTGTCCCGCGACCTGGGTCCCGTGCGAGCCGCTCGTCGGCTCGTTGTCGTCGTTGCACAGGTCCCAGCCCCAGGTGTCGTCGACGTAGCCGTTGGCGTCGTCGTCGAGCCCGTTCGCCGGGACCTCGTCGAGGTTGGTCCAGATGTGATCGGCGAGGTCCGGATGGCTGCGGTAGACGCCCGTGTCGAGCACCGCGACGATGACGCCCGCCCCCGTGTAACCGAGGTCGTTCCAGACCTGCGGCGCACCCATCGCGGTCAGCTCGCCGCGGATCGTCGCGTCGGGGTTCGGCCCCGAGGCGTCGCCGCCGGTCGGGCCGGTCCTCTCCGGCTCGCCGCCGACCGCGGGCTCGCCCCGTCCGCCGTCGTGGAGGACCCACTTCACGTCCTCGAGGGCGGCGAGCCTTTCGATCGTTCGCGGTTCGGCATCCAGCGCGAAGCCGTTCACTCCCCAAAGGACGCGGACGTTTCCGCCGGCGATCTCCCGCGCGCTTTGCTGGCTGCGGCTCGCGAGGGCCTTCATCGTCGCGACGACGTGCGCGCGGCGACGCTCGCGGCCCATCCCGCGGACTTCCTCGAGCAGCGCGTTCCGCTCCGGAAACGCGTCCATCAGGACGACGATCGGCAGGAGCTCGCCGGGTTCCGCGCGATCCATGGCGCGGCGCAGCTCCGGCGACAACGTCCCCGCCGTCGCCGGGATCGTGAGCGCCAGGGCGCAAGCCGAGAGAATGGTTCGTACGGCGCGCACACGCCCCCCGTGGAAGTCGCGCTCCTTATAGAGCGAATCGCAAACGGTGCCCGTCAGGGAAACCCTGAGTCCGAGCAGTTTTCCGCATGACTCCGAACGAGGGGTTATTTCCTCCGGAAGTCAGGAAGTCCCTGACAGACGGCGGGGAGCGTTCCCCGAATACTCGGGGCTCTCGACGCGGGCTGCGCGATCGAGAGGAGAAGAGAGCAAGCATGAGCCGGGCCCGGACGCTCCTGGTTGCCGGAAACGACACGTTTCTCGACGGCGTCGTCGCGTGGATGGCGGACGACGCCCGGATCGACGTGATCGGCAGGGCGCATTCGGGTTCCGAGGCTCTGGAGCGCATCGACGCGCTGCGGGTCGATCTGGTGCTGATGGACGTGAGCCTTCCCGACTTGAGCGGGTTCGAGGTGGCGCGACGGATCAAGTCGCGCCCCTCGGCGCCGCTCGTCGTGTTGCTCTCGTTCTACGACAGCCGGGTCGCACGCCTGGAGTCCTGGGCGGCGGGGGCGGACGGATTCGTCCCCACCTCGGAGATGGCGGAGTGCCTGAGGCCGCTCGTCGGCGACCTCCTCCGCCCGAAGAACGTTCGTGTTCGCGAACAGGTTCCGGTCGATTCAACCATGCCGGCGAAGCCCAGGGAGGACTCGGAGTGAGTCGGGGGGCGAGAACGGCGACAGGGGGTCACATGAGAAATCGGATCGTTCTGCTGGGAGTGGCGGCGTTGGTCGCGTTCCTGGCCACCTCGGCCTTCGCGGCCAACCGCGGGGTCACCTTCACGCCGATCGGGTTCATCCAGAATCCGGCTCCGAGCAACTACTCGTCGGTCTGGGACATGAACCCGGAAGGGACGGTTTTCCTCGTGTCGCCTAACGCCAGCGGCGCGTACACGACCTTGTGGACCCGTGAGGACGGCTGGGGCGCGCTCGTCGGCAACGGCGGCCCGGGGGACATGTCCTCCGGCGGCGTGATCATGGGGAACGGGATCTACCCCGGCTCGAACCCCCTCTACCTCTGGCCGGGGACCTGGAACGGCGTCGTCGACCAGTGGACGCCGATCCCGCCCGACGCGGGCTACGCCCCCTGCGGCAGCTCGCGCATGACGTACTACGACATGGGCGGCGAAGGGGACTACGCGGTCGGCCTCACCTGGCAGGGGTGCTCGATCGCGCAGGGCTGGCTCTGGGACAAGGCGACGAACACGACGATCGCGCTCGGCCGGCCGAACGGCAAGAGCACGCGCGCGAATGCCGTCACGCACGACGGGAGCACGGTCGCGGGTTGGGGCACGAACCTCCAGGGCCTGCGGCGCGGCGCGACCTGGCAGGGAGGGTCCTGGACCTTCCTCGGCGACCCGGACGGCCGTGAGCCGAAGATCTGCGCGCAGTCCGGACAGGGATGCACGTTCAACGGATCCGGGACCAACGGTTGCCCCGAGTTCGTCGACGACGGCACCTGCGCGAGCCGCGGGACCTGCCAGAACAAGGGGACCTGCGTCTCCAACGTCTGCGTCGGCGGGACCAACCCCGGGACGAGCTGCACGAGCAACAGCCAGTGCCGCGGCGCCTGCGCCGGCGGGTCGAATCCCGGCACGCAGTGCACCAGCGACAGCGTCTGCGCCGGCACCTGCACCGGCCCGAACGCCGGCGCGACCTGCACGTCGAACGGCGCCTGCCCCGACACGCTGGTCTGCATCAACAACCCCGACTGGACCGACGACCTCTTCAAGGGGGAGGTCTACGACATGACCGGCGACGGCAGCTACGTCGTCGGCCGCAACTTCGACTACGGCGCGAAGTTCAACAGCGGCTTCCGCCGCAACCCCGACGGGACCTTCACCGAGATCCCGCCGCCGGAGACCTGGCCCTACCTGGTCGACCCGTACGGCGGGGTCAGCGAGGACGGCAAGGTCGCGGTCGGCGTCGCGGGGACGCGTCTCACCGGCACCGCCCCGATCGTATGGATCGAGGGGGTGGGCACGATCGACCTCCAGCTCTTCCTCATCTCGCAGGGGCTCGACGAGCTGTACTTCTGGTACCTCGCGCAGGCGAACACCGTGAGCGCCGACGGCACGGTCGTCGCCGGCTACGGCTTCAACCCCGACAACAGGATGGAAGGGTTCATCGTCGACATGAAGAAGCTCTGGGTTTGCCACTCGCCCTCCGGCAACCCGGAGAGCGCCCGCACGCTCGGGATCGAGCTCGGCAGCGCCGCCGACCACGTCGCGCACGGCGACTTCCTCGGGACCTGCGAGTTCCTGAACGCGGGCGGGCTTTCCCGCGCCGCCGACATGCGGCGCGAGCTGGCCAACAAGGCCGCCGCCAACGCGGCGAGCTCGACCCAGATCGACCCGACCACCTCCGAGATCGGCGCTCCGTGGTCGCCGACCCCGGGCGTCCGCAAGTTCGTGGGCGGTCGCACGGGTGAGCGTGTCAAGAACCCGCGGCGCCAGGACTGAGTCCGGGTCCGTTACGGTTCCAACCAGGACGGCGGCGGCTCCCGCGGGAGCCGCCGCCGTTGTCGTTAAGTGAGGCTCGAGGGCGGGTGTTCATCGTGAGTCGAAACTCCGGGCTTGCGGTCGCGTGCGTGGTCCTGCTCGGCACGGCCGCGCTCGCCGCCCCTGCGGACCACACCCTCCGTCTCGGCGGGTTCGCCTTCGATCCGAAGGTGCAGTCGCCGGCGCTCCCCGACGGGTGGAGCCGCTCACACGCGACCGCGCCGGACCTTCACCTCGTGCAGTTCGACGGGGCGATCCCCGGCGACGCCCTCGATCGTCTCCGTGCGGCCAGCGTCGAGCCGGTTCGCTACGTCCACCCCGACACCTACGTCGTCTGGGGGCGTGCCGCCGATCGGGACGCGCTCCGCGGCGCGGCGAGGATCCGCTGGACGGGGGACTTCGCGCCGGCCTACCGCGTCCTGTCGCCGTGGCGCGAGCGTTCGGGCGAGATGCTCGACATGAGGGTGCTGATCTACCGCGGCGCGGGGGTCGACGCCGTCGCCTCGGCGCTCTCGCGGCTCGGGACCGAGATCGGCGCGCGCACGATCGTCGACGACACGTTCGCCGTCGCCGGCTTCCGTCTGCCTGGGGCGCTCATGCGTTTCGCGGCGGCGATCCCGGGGGTCTACTCGATCCAGCCGCTTCACGGGGAGTGGGCCTCGCGTGCCGAGGTCTCCGACGAGATCAACGTCAACTACGTGGACGAGCTCAACGTCGCGTACCCCGGGTATCAGGGCTGGTTGTCGTTCGTCGGCCTGAGCGGCGTCGGGGTCACGGTCGCCGTCGTCGACGAGGGGGTGGATGAGGGCCATCCCGATCTGGAGGGGAGCCGCCTCGCGTGCATCGGGGCCACCTGCACCGCAGCCGGGAGCCGTCACGGCACCCACGTCGCGGGCATCGTGACCGGCAGCGGCGCGAGCGGCATCACCGACGCCAACGGCTTCCTGCGGGGACTGGGCGTCGCTCCGGAGTCGAGCATCCTCGAGCAGGAGTTCATCCAGTTCAAGTTCGTCCCCGGCGGCGTCTTCGAGCTGATCTCCGACTCGTCCCGCAACGGGGCGACGATCTCGAACAACAGCTGGGGAACGTCGTCGACGGCGCGCGGGTACGACGCCGACGCGATGATGATCGACGCGGGAGTGCGGGACGCCGACCCGACGACGCCCGGCAATCAGCCCCTTCTCTACGTGCAGGCGCTCGGGAACGGCAACGGAGGCGTCTCGTCGCAGGGGACGCCCGACGAGGCCAAGAACGTCGTCGTCGTCGGCTCGACCTGGGCGGTCAACCTCGCGGACGGGAATCCGAATCCGAACATCGACAGCCTCTCCGACAACAGCGCGCACGGCCCCGCCCTCGACGGGCGGCGGATCCCGCATCTGGTCGCACCCGGGTGTCACGTCGATTCGACGTTCCCCGACGTCGGCGCGGGATACGAACACGGCCTGCTCTGCGGAACCTCGATGGCGGCGCCGCAGGTCTCGGGAGCGGCCGCACTCTTCACGCAGTACTACCGCGGTCTCCCGGCGGTCGCGGGCGACCCCAGCCCGGCCCTCGTCAAGGCGGCGCTGCTCGCGACGGCGCGCGACCTCGCGGGGAACCAGGACGCGGACGGCGTGACGATGGGGCACCGCCCCGACGACAAGCAGGGTTGGGGACGGATGGATCTCGACGCGCTCGTGCGACCGCCTGCCGGGTCCGTCCTCTACTACGACCAGGCGCGGGTCTTCGAGGAGAGCGGGGAGAACTGGCTGCGGGAGGTCGTCCCGGTGAACCCGGCCGAGCCGATGCGGATCCAGCTCGTCTGGACCGACGCCCCGGGACCCGGCCTCGGCGGCAACACGCCGGCGTGGAACAACGACCTCGACCTCGTGGTCGAGTCCGGCGGCAACACTTACCGGGGCAACGTCTTCGGCGCCGACGGCTGGTCCGTGACGGGCGGAGTCGCCGACGGAAAGAACAACGCCGAGGGGGTCGCCTTCGCGGTCCCGCCCGGGCAGGCCACGATCCGCGTCGTCGCGTCGAACCTCAACTCCGACGGCGTACCCCGATTCGGAGACGCGATCGACCAGGACTTCGCCCTGGTGTGCCGCAACTGCGCCTACGCGCCGGGATTCGACCTCGACCCGCGCCCGGTCACCGCCGACGTGTGCGCCCCCGCCGCCGGACGCTTCACGGTGGAAGTCGAGGCGCTGTCCGGCTACGCGACCCCGGTCACGCTGTCGCTCGTGAACCTCCCGCCGGGGATGAGCCACGGTTTCGACGTCAACCCCGTCGCTCCCGGCGCATCCTCGACCCTGACGGTCGGGCCCGGCGCCGTCGGCGACGGGAACTACACGATGCGCCTGGACGGCGACGCGGCCGGGCTTCACCGCGAGCATCCGCTCTACCTTCACCTCCGCACCGCGTCGCCGGCGGCGGCGGCGCTAAGCGCACCCACGGCGGGGGCCACGGACGTCTCGCCGCAGCCCACCCTGGAGTGGGCGGCGGTTCCGTGGGCGGCCAGCTACGTCGTCGAGGTCTCGGCCGATCCGACGTTCCAGACCGTCTTCTACAGCGCCGCGACGACGACCCCGACGCACAAGGTGGAGCAGATCCTCGCGCAGGGCGTCACGTACCACTGGCGCGTCCGTTCCCGGAACGTCTGCGGCTTCGGACCCTTCTCGCCGACGTGGAGCTTCACGACGCGCAACGTGCCGCCCGTCCTCCTCGTCGACGACGACTGGGACTACTGGGGGGACTTCCAGGCCGACTACGTCGCCGCGATGAACGCCCTGCCTCTTTCCCCCTACTTCTACCCGGTCACCTACGACGTCTGGGACGTCTACGCCGTCATGCAGCAGGAGGAGCCGGACCTGTCGACGCTCGCGCTCTACGAGAAGGTGATCTGGTGGTCCGGGAGGGAGGACTTCTACCCCGGCCCCGACGACTTCTCCGAGCTCGAGCTGCAGCGGTGGTTCGACCGGAAGGGGGGCTGTCTGTTCCTCAGCAGCTCCGACTACGTCTTCGCGCAGGGCGGAGTGAACGACTTCATGCGGCAGCGCCTGGGCGTCGGCTCCGTGGTGCAGGACACCGGCAAGAGCCAGGTGACCGGACAGGGAACGGTCTTCGGCGGCCTGGGCACGATCACGCTCAAGAACCTGGCCGAGGACTACTCGGATACGGTCTCCCCGGACGCGACGAGCGAGCTGGCCTTCTCTTCGACCACCGGCAACGCCGGCGTGGACAGGAACGGCGCCCACTACCGCACCGCGTTCCTGGGCTTCGGCGCGGAGCGTCTCTTCCGGAACACGGATCGCGAGAAGACGCTGTTGCGCTTCCTGCAGTGGTGCGACGGCCTCGCGGCCGTCGACGGCGACGGGGACGGCGTGGCCAACGCCCAGGACTGCGACGCCGGCGACGCCGCCGTCTGGACCGCCCCGTCCGCGGTGACCGACCTGCGGCTGGCCAAGGGCGTCACCGGGTTCGACTGGAGCACGCCGCAGAGCGCGGCCAACGCCGTTTACGACCTTCTGCGCACGGGCGACGCCGCGGATTTCTGGAACGCGACCTGCGTCGCCTCCGGCACGCCGGAGACGTCGGTGCCCGCGGCCTGGGACACGGAACCGGCTCCCGGACAGATCCTCTTCTACCTGGTCCGCGCGCGCAGTGCCTGCGGGACGGCGCCGATGGGCACTTCGAGCAACGGAACACCGCGGCAGGGAACGGCCTGCGAATGAGGGAGACGCCATGAGGTCGGTGATCCTCGGTCTGGGAAGCCTCGCGATCGCGGGGGCGCTCGTCTCCTCCGTCGCCGGGACGGTTGCGCTCCGCTCCGGCACCGTCGACGCGAGCCGGACCGCGACCGCCGGAGCGTCCGGGCGCTGGATCGTGCGCTTCCAGCGGGCCCCCGGCTGGCTCGAGCGCGGCGCGCTCGAGACGGCGGGAGCGCGGGTCGAAGCGCCGCTTCCGGGACAGGCGTACCTCGTGACCGTGCCCGCCGGACGCTCGGTGAACCTCGCGTCGATCGCCGGGGTCGATTGGGCCGTGCCGTACCTGCCGCAGGACAAGATCGCGCCGGAGATCGGCGCCGCGACGGGGTCGGAGGCGATCCCCGTCGTCGTTCACCTCTTCCCCGACGCCGACCCGCACGCCGTCGCGGCCGAGCTGCGCGCCGCGGGGCTGCGCGTCGAGGGCTCGAGTCGCGGCGGACGCTTCGGACGGCTCGTGATCCTCTCGGGCGTGGACGAGGCGCGGGGAATCGCGGCGACGCTGGCGGAGCGCGGCGACGTCTTCTGGATCGGCCTGCGCGGCCGGCGCACCCTCCAGAACGATCAGGCGATCTGGGTGGGACAGTCCGGCCTCAACGCCGGCCAGACGACCCCGGTCTTCAACCGCGGCCTCTACGGCGAGGGGCAGATCGCCGCCGTCCTCGACACCGGGCTCGACGCGGACATGTGCTACTTCCGGGACGGCGCCCTCGGCCTGCCGCTGACCAACACCGGCTCCGGCACGGCGGTGGACCCGAACCACCGCAAGGTCCTGGCGGTCGATTTCCTCTGGAGCGCCGACGATCCTCTCGACCCCGCCGATTGGGACAACCAGGGGCACGGATCCCACGTGGCGGGGACGCTCGCGGGGGACAACCTCGCCAACCCGATCGTGCACGACACCGCGGATGGCCACGCCCCCGCGGCCAAGCTCGTGATCCAGGACGCCGGCTACGCCGCCGACAGCTGCGGCGACCTCCCCGGGATCGGCTGCCCCGTCGGCGACCTCATCCCGGTCTTCCAGCAGGCGTACACGCAGGGGGCGCGGGTCCACTCGAACTCGTGGAACGACAACGAGAACGGGGCGGTGCAGAACAACTACACCGACGCCTCGGTGGACGTCGACGAGTTCATGTGGAGCCACCCCGACTTCCTGATCGTCTTCGCCTGCGGCAACAACGTGCTCGGCGGGGTCGGGACGATGGGAAGTCCCTCGACCGCCAAGAACGGAATGGCCACCGGCGGAACGTACAACGGCACGAGCGCGAGTTATCTATCCGACATCTCGGCGTGGGGGCCGACGGCCGACGGGCGCATCAAGCCCGACGTCGTCTTCCCCGGCGCGAGCATCCAGTCCGCGCAGAACGACACGAACACAGGGACGAACAACTGCGGGACCGGCGGCTCGACCGGCACCTCGATGACCGCCCCCGCGGTCTCGGGGCTGGCCCTGCTGACCCGCGAGTACTTCGTGAAGGGCTGGTACCCGACCGGGGCGCCGGTCCCGGCGAACGCCGTCGCGCCCAGCGCGGCGCTGGTCAAGGCGATGCTCGTCAACTCGGCGGTTGCGATCTCGTTCGACGCGGAAGGGCGCCCGATCACGATCCCTTCGAACGAGCAGGGCTGGGGGCGCGTGCTGCTCGACAACGTCCTCCACTTCGCCGGCGACAAGCGCGGGTTGTGGGTCGCCGACGACGCGGGCGACTTCACGTCGCCCACCGACGCCCCGGTGATCTACCAGCTCCAGGTGCAGACGAACGGCGAGCCGCTGAAGGTGACCCTCGCCTGGACCGACTACCCCTCGACCCCGGCGGCCGCGACGAACCTCGTCAACGACCTCGACCTGCGCGTGGACGGCCCCAGCGGCGGCTTCTGGGGGAACCACTTCTTCCAGGGGGTGTCGCGAGTGGGGGGAGGCCCCGACCGGCTGAACAACCTCGAGCAGGTTCTGATCGCCAATCCGGCCCCGGGGAACTACGCGATCCAGATCTCGCCGCACGCGATCCCCTCCGGACCGCAGTCGTTCTCCCTCGTCGTCACCGGGGGGACGTTCTCGGTGACCTCCGGTCCGCACCCGTCCCACTGGTCGCACGTCGTGGACGACACCGGGCCGAACGGGAACGGGGACGGCGTGCTGGACCCCGGCGAGTCGGCGAAGATCCAGGTCACGCTGCGCAACGCCGGGGACGCCCCCGCGCAGTCGGTGCTCGGCTACCTCTACTCCGCCTATCCGAATCTGCTGAAGGTCTACGACGGCGTCGCCTCGTACGCCGACATGGCGGTCGGGGCGCAGGCGGGCTCCGCAGCACCGCACTACGACGTCACCCTCGAGCCCTCGGCGGCCTGCGGGCAGATCCTGGGCGCGAACATGGGGATCACGGGGAGCGGGTTCGAGGTCGGCAGCGCGTTCACGCTCGACATCGGGACGTACGCGAAGAGCTACCCGTACCCCGGCGCGTCGGCCGCCATCCCGCGGAACAACACGACCGGGATCACCCAGTCGCTCACCGTGCCGGTCACCTTCCCGCTCACCGAAGCGGACGTGACCGTCAACATCGATCACCCGAACATCGCGGAGCTGGACGTCCTCTTCTACCGCCCCGGAACGAGCAACCCGCCGGTGTACCTCCACAACAACTCGAGGCCGGGCGTTTCCGGCATCCACACGACGTACGACGAGCTGACCCAGCCGGACGGCCCGGGCTCCCTCGACGACTTCGTCGGCGGGGAACCCCAGGGAACCTGGCGGCTCAAGGCCGTGAGCAGCGGCAACGCGAACGGCACGCTGCAGAACTGGACCGTCCACCTCAAGAGCAACATCCCGTTCAACTGCACCCCGCGCTCGTGCGGCCAGGGGGTCCCCACCGCCGTCGGGAACACGCTCACGGTGAACAAGTCCGGAGCCGCCGACGTGCAGCTGGGCTGGGTCGGCGTGGGCGCGTCGAACTACAACGTCTGGCGCTCGGCCGATCCGCAGTTCGGGAGCGCGACCTTCCGCGGCGCGACGGGTGGGCCGACCACGTGGGTCGACGCCGGGGCCGGGTCGTTGCCGGGCGTGCACTTCTACCTCGTCCGGTCGGTGAACGCGTGCCGGTGGGAAAGCCCCTGACGCCACGCTGCGACCTTTGTGTGTATAAGGAAGGTCGCAAGCGAGGGGGTAGGTGGTTCCATCCTGCATCGCGGCCACCGCATTGGTGTTTGCGCTGGCGACGCCGGCCGTCCACGTCGCTCCCGACCTGCACTTCGAGCGGATCGGCAGTGAAGGAGGCCCTCCGCCCGCGGTGATCACCGCGCTCCATCAGGACAAGGCGGGGTTCCTCTGGGTCGGCTCCCGCAACGGGCTGCTCCGATTCGACGGGTACGGGTGGGAGAGCTTCCAGCACGACCCCTCCGATCCCGGCTCGATCGCGGACAACACGGTCCGGACCATCTACGAGGAGCCCGACGGCACCTTGTGGTTCGGGACCAACGCAGGGGGCCTCGACCGGTTCGACCCGGCGACCCGGTCGTTCGTGCACCACCGTCACGACGGCGCCGACCCGCGCTCGCTCAGCCATCCCAGCGTCTACACGATCCTCCGGGACCGGAACGGCACGTTGTGGGTGGGGACGCAGAAGGGACTCAACCGGCAGGACGCCGGGACACAGGGGTGGACCCGAGTCTTCGCGTCCGGTCCCGAGGGACTGACGAGCGACTACATCCTGACGGTCTACGAGGACCGCGCGGGACGCCTCTGGGTCGGAACCCTCGACGGGGGGCTTTGTCTTTGGGACCCGAAGGCCGAGCGCTTCACCGCGTTCCGCCACGACCCGACCGATCCGACGTCGATCGTGGGGGACCGCGTCTTCGCCCTGCTCGAGGACGACGCCGGCCACCTCTGGGTCGGCACGTTGCAGGGGCTCACCCGGATGAACCCCGAACTGGGGAGCTTCCAAACCGTGAGCGACTCGACCGCGATCCCGGGACGACGCGAGCCCGCGCTCGTGACCGCGATCGTCGCCGGCCCCCCGGGCCGCCTCTGGGTCGGCACCCACGGCCGGGGACTCGGCCTCGTCGACACGGCGAACCTGGAGATGCGCTTCTGGCGCCAGGATCCCGCCCGTCGCGACTCGCTGACCGAGGACAAGATCCTCGCGCTGCTCCCCGATCGCGCGGGGGCGCTCTGGATCGGGACGTGGGGCGGCGGCCTCAACCGACTTTCGCCCGTCTCGCAACGTTTCGACGGGCCGGGGGGCGGCGGATTCCCTCCCTCCGACGTCCGCGACCGCGACGTGACGGCGCTCCTCGACGATGGGCGCGGCGGGGCTTGGGTCGGGACGCGGACCGGCTTCGCCCTCCGCCTCGATCCCGCCACGGGCAAGCGGACGATCCTCTACCGAGGCGGTGCCGAGGGGATCTCACGGATCATCATCGATCTGGAACTGGACCGGCGAGGGGGGCTCTGGATCGCGTCGAGCGGGAGTCTCGAGCGCGTCGATCCCGCCTCGGGGGAGGCTCGGATCTGGGAGCACGACCCCGCGGACCCGACGAGCCTGGGACCGGGGTACGTGACCGCGGTCTTCGAGGACCGTGCCGGACAGATCTGGGTCGGAACCGGTGAAGGGGGGCTGCAGCGTCTCGACGCGGGCGGGCGCGTCGTGCAGCGGATCCGCTCCGATTCCGCCGACCCGGGGAGCCTGAGCGACGACTACGTCACCACCATACTCGAGGACCGTCGCGGGAAGCTCTGGGTCGGAACGCGCTCGGGGGGGCTCAACGAGGTCGATCCCCGGACGGGTCGTGCGCGGCGGTTCCTCCCGGTCGCCGAGGATCCTTCGAGCCTGGGCCACCGTTACGTGACCTCCCTCCTCGAGGACGCACGGGGGGACCTGTGGGTGGGAACGGGCGGGGGCGGATTGAACCGGCTCGTCCGCGCGGAAGACGGGGGGATCCGGTTCGAGCGCGTGACCGAACGGGACGGGCTCATCGACGACGACGTCACCGCGCTCCTCGAGGACGACGACGGGACGTTGTGGGTCTCGACGCGAAGGGGACTCTCCCGGCTCCACATCGAGCGGAAGGCGTTCACCAACCTCTTCGTGTCGGACGGCCTCCCCTCCGCAGAATTCGAATCGGGCTCCGGCGCGCGCAGCGGCTCGCGCCTCTATCTCGGGACCGTCCGGGGTCTGGTCGAGCTCGCGGCCGGGACGCCGTTCGTGGAGTCCCCGGCATCTCCGGTCGTCGTCCGGTCGGTCCGCAACGGCGAAGGGGAGATCCGCTTCGCGGGCGGCGTGGAGATCCCCTACGGCGAGTGGCTGTCGGTCGAGTTCGTCGTCCTCGACTTCAACCCCGAGCGAGACCACGCCTACGCGTACCGTCTCGCCGACGACTGGATCGACCTCGGCGCGCGACGCGAGATCACCTTCACTTCGCTCCAGCCGGGAACCCACGAGCTCCGGGTCCGCGGCCGGAACAGCCAGGGGGTCTGGGGCGAGGCTTCCGGACCGCTGCGGATCACGGTGGTGCCCCCGTTCTGGATGACGCTGCCGTTCCGGGTGCTGGTGGCGATGCTCGTGCTGGCCGCGGCGTTCGGCGTGCACTGGCGGCGCACCTCGGTGCTCGAGCGGCGCAACCGCGAGCTGATGGAGCTCCACCGCCAGCGCGAGAAGGCCCGGCAGGAGCTCGACGACGCGTATCAGCGCCTGCGCCGTCTGACGCGACGCCTCGAGGCGGCGAAGGAGGACGAGCGGCAGCGGATCGCGCGCGAGCTCCACGACGAGATGGGGCCGTCGCTGACCGCGGTGATCATCAACCTGCAGCTCCTCTCCACGCAGCGGGGCACGGAGTCGTTCGCGCGGCGGATCGAGGACTCGGTCGACCTGGTCGATCGCATGATCCAGCGCATCCGCGACATCTCGCTGGACCTGAGGCCGCCGCTCATCGACGAGCTGGGGCTCGCGGCCGCCCTCTCCGGGTACCTCGAGAGCGTCTCGGAGCGCACGGGCATGCGGATCGACCTGCAGGGGGACAAGGACCTCGGGCCGCTGCCCGCGCACGTCCCGATGACGGCGTTCCGCGTCGTCCAGGAGTCGGTCACGAACGTCCTGCGCCATGCCGGCGCCGCGCGCATCGAGGTCACGGTCCGCCGGGACGGCGCGCGCCTCGATCTGAGGGTCGAGGACGACGGCAGGGGATTCGACGTCGAGGAGACGATGCAGCGCGCCGCGACCGGACGGGCGCTCGGCCTGCTCGGGATGCAGGAACGCGTCGGCATGCTCCACGGGGACATCCGGATCGATTCGAGCCCCGGAGGGGGCACCCGCGTGCACGTCCGGCTGCCGCTGGCGGAGGCCGCATGAAGAAGATCCGCGTGCTGTTGGCCGACGACCACACGCTGGTCCGCGCCGGAATCCGTTCGTTGCTCGAGACGATGGACGAGGTCGAGGTGGTCGCGGAGTCGGGGGACGGTCACGAGGCGCTCGAGCTGATCGACCGCCATCGCCCCGACCTCGCGCTCCTGGACATCGGCATGCCCGGTCTCAACGGGATCGAGATCGCGCGACGCGTCTCGCGGACCGCCTCGAAGACCAAGGTCGTGATCCTCTCGATGTACGACGACAAGACCCACGTGCAGCAGGCGATCCGCGCAGGCGTCGCGGGATACCTCCTCAAGGGGGCCGCCGTCGCCGAGCTCCCGCTCGCGGTCGCGGCCGTGATGGCGGGGCAGACCTATCTCACCCCCAAGGTCCAGCGTTACGTCGTGGACGGATTCCTCCAGGAGGAGCCGATCGGCGTCGATCCGCTCGAGGGCCTCACCCAGCGCCAGCGCGAGATCCTCCAGCTCGTCGCCGAGGGGCGCTCCACCAAGGAGATCGCGGGGATCCTCGACGTGAGCATCAAGACCATCGAGACCCACCGCGCGCGGCTCATGGAGCGCCTGGACATCCACGACGTTCCCGGCCTCGTGCGATTCGCGATCCGCTCCGGACTCGTGTCGTCGGAAGGGTGAGCCGCGCGTCGCGCCCGCCGCGGCAGCCGTTGCGGCGGCGGAGGTTCCATCCTCGAGGACGCTTCACCGCCGCGCGCCCGCCGGTTTCCTCGCGTAGATCCCGTCGAACGACGTCGTCCAGCTCTTCCCGCCGTCGGTGGACGTCTCCCAGTGCTGGCGTACCGTTCCGTCCGGGCGCGGCGTCCAGCGGATGCGTTGCTTCGCGGGCGTGCCGTCGGGAGCGGGAGCCTCGCCTTCGAGGACCATCGCGTCTCCCTTCATCCCTCCGGTGAGAAGGAGCGCGCCGCCGTCGTTGCCGATCCAGGCCTGCGTCCACTTCCCGGTGTTCTTGTCGTAGAAGTTCAGCGACTCGCCGCGAGAGGCCTTCACGCTCGTCCAGTTCTCGTGCAACGCGCACCCTCCCTGGACGACGTCGATGCGGTTGGTGCCGACCTTCTTCCCGGACGGGTCGCTCACCTCCCAGTCCCCCGCCCAGAAGTCGAACTGCCGGAACTCCGGGGCGGAGCACGGCGCGGGAGGGGAGCCGGCGGCGAGCAGGACGACGAGCGCGAGAGTCATGGGGACCTCCGGGCGACCGACCGTGCGATAGTGCCTCCCGTTCGGCGCCGCTCATGCAGCCGACTGGAGTGTGGATGCCGCTGGTCCTCGTTCCCCGTCCCCGTCGCATCGACTTCCGGGAGGGGCGCCACGTACCGTCCCGCGAGCCGCTCGAGCCGATCCTCGACCCGACCCTCGACGTGAGGGCGCAGGGATACACGCTCGCGATCGAGCCGGGGCGTGTCGTCGCCGTGGCCAGGGACGGCGGCGGGATCCGCAACGCGCGCGCGACCTGGGCGCAGATCGCGGCGCAGGCGGACTCCGACGGGACGGTGCCGTGCCTTTCGATCGCCGACTGGCCCGACTTCCCGCGACGCGGGGTGATGCTCGACATCAGCCGCGACAAGGTCCCGACGAACGCGACGCTGAAGGGGCTGATCGATCTCCTCGCGGGATGGAAGGTCAACGAGCTGCAGCTCTACATGGAGCACACCTTCGCGTACCGCGGGCATCGCGAGGTGTGGGAGCACGCGTCGCCGCTCGACGCCGAGGAGATCGAGGAGCTCGACGCGTATTGCCGCGAGCGGGGGATCGAGCTCGTTCCCAACCAGAACTCGTTCGGCCACATGGAGCGGTGGCTCGGGCATCCGCGCTACGCCGACCTCGCGGAGGTCCCGTACACCCCGGCGCAGAGGGAGCAGGGGGAGGATCCCGGGTATCGCAGCCTGTGTCCGGTGGACCCGCGATCGATCGAGCTGATCGCATCGCTTTACCGCGAGCTGCTTCCCTGTTTCACGAGCGGGGAGCTCAACGTGGGGTGCGACGAGACGATCGACCTCGGCAAGGGCAGGAGCGCCGACGCGGTGGCGCGGCTGGGGGCGGGGAGGGTCTACCTCGACTTCCTTCGGCAGATCCACGCCGAGGTCTCGCGCCACCGCAGGACGATGCTCTTCTGGGGGGACATCATCCTGAATCACCCGGACCTGATCCGGGAGCTGCCCTCCGACGCGATCGCGCTGAACTGGGGGTACGAGGCCGACCATCCCTTCGACGCCGAGGGGAGCAGGTTCGCTCGGGCGGGGATCGCGTATCGCGTCTGCCCGGGGACGTCCTCGTGGCTGTCGCTGGGCGGGCGGACCGACAACGCGATCGGGAACCTGCGTTCCGCGGCGGAGAACGGGCTGCGCCACGGCGCGGGCGGGTACTTGATCACCGACTGGGGGGACTTCGGACACTGGCAGCCGCTGCCCGTCTCGTTCCTCGGTCTCGCGTACGGCGCCGCGGTGTCGTGGTGCCTCGAGGCGAACCGCGATCTGGACCTGCGCGCGGTCGTCGGCGAGACGGCGTACGACCTCGGCAACGTCTACCGGGAGACGGGGGTCGTCCTGAAGAACGCCTCCGTCCTCGCGATCCTGCTTCTCTTCCCCGATCGGTCGATGACGGAGGGGCGCCTGGCGGAGCTGACGATCGAGGGGCTCGAGCGGGCCGCCGCGGCGATCCCCCCGACCGACGACCCGGAGCTCGGGCTCGCGGCGAGCCTGATGCGCCACGCCTGCCGCTTCGGCATCGCGCGCAAGCGCGCGCCGGACCACCGGGTCGAGTCGATCCTCCACGGCGAGCGCCTCGTGCTCGCCTACGATCTCGACCGGATCCTCGCGGAATACCGCCGCCTCTGGCTCACGCGCAATCGCCCCGGCGGTCTCGACGACAGCGTCGCGCGGATGGAACGGCTGCTGGCGCGTTACCGCGCGTGAAAATGGGGACAGCAACCCATTTCCAGTAGGGACAGTCACCGTACGACCTCAGCCCCGTAACGTGGGCTTTGGGGCTGAGGTCGTACGGTGACTGTCCCTACTGGAAATGGGTTGCTGTCCCCATTTTCACGCCTGAGCCGCGCGCCAGCTCGCGAGGTACGTGGCGACCTCGTCGACGAAGCCGCCGTGCCTGGGCTGCCAGCCGAGCAGCCTCACCGCCTTGCGCGAGTCGACGTGCTGATCGAGGGCGAGGCATTCGGCCATGGGGCCGTACGACTTCGCCGCCTCGGAGATCGTGAGGTGCTCGATCGGTCCCGTGTACCCCGCCGCGCGCGCCGCCGCCCCGGCCATGCCGTTCACCGTGTGACGGGACCGGTCCGTGAAGTGGAACAACTCGCCGCCGAGCCCGCTCTCGACGGCGCGCACGTACCCTTCCGCGAGGTCGTCGACGTGGACCATCGCCCAGCGGTTCCGACCGTCGCCCACGACCGACAACCCGCCGGAGACGGCCCCGGCGAAGAGCAGTCCGGTGAGCCCGCCCTGGTGACCGTACACGAGGCCCGGGCGCAGGACGAGGCCCTTGGCGTGCGTCGCCGCGAGGACGCTGCGCTCGACCTCGGGACGATGGGCGACGAGGGCGGGAGGGTGCGGGACGCTCGTCTCGTCGACGGCGTCGGTCCCCGTGTCGCCGCTGACCCAGACCCCGCTCGTGTAGACGACCGTCTTGGGGCCGGGACCGTGTTTCGCCGCGTCGAGCAGCGTCGCGACGGTCGCGCGGTCGAGCGCGACCGTATCGGCCTGGTAGTCGACGGCCGCGTGGATCAGGACCGACGCCGATTCGGCTACCGGGCGCCAGATGGAGGCGTCCTGCAAGGTTCCGATCACGGGGCGGATCTCGTTCTCGACGAGCCGGCGCGCCTTCCCTTCGCTGCGGGCGAGTCCGACGACCTCGTGCCCGGCGCGCCGGAAGGCCCGCGCGACGTTGTAGCCGATGTAACCGGTGGCGCCGGTGACGAAGACCTTCATCGCGATCTCTCCTAGAGCTCGTACAGCTCGGGATCGGTCCGCGGCGGGAGGAACCGCCGCGCCAGCTTGGACGCGGAGGGTTTCCCGCCGCCGGGCTCGCCGAGGAAGGGGTCCTCGGCGTCGAGGGCGTCGCCGTACTCCGCGTCGATGGCGTCGGGGTCCTCTCCGGCCTCCATCCGTTTCAGCGCCTCCGCGAGCACGCCGCCGACGGGCAGCCCCGCGGTCTCGTACAGGCGGCGCATGAGGCGCGCGGCGCCGCGGGGGTCGTTTTCGTCCACCGAGTCGAGCTCGCCCGCGAGGGAGGCCATCGCCTGCTCGAGTTTCGCGTCGTCCACCCCGTCGGGAAGGTCCCCGTCCGGCTTCTCCTCGAGGCCGCGGGAGACCGCGAAACGCGACGGCCGGCGCTCGAGCCCGGGTTTCCCGCACTTCGGGCAGTCCGGACGCTTGTCCGTGTTCACGGAGCGGGAGAGGAAGCTGAAGACCGTGTGGCAATCCGCGCAGTAGAACTCGTAGATCGGCATCGGTCGCGACTCCGGAGCCTCAGGCCGAACGATCCGCGAGCAACGGGGCGAGCCCGCCCCAGGTGTCGGGGTCGAGGGCGAGAAGCGTGGCGAGGTAGAGGTCGACCTCCGCGGCGTCGAATCCCTTCGAGAGCGCCGCGACGGCCTTCGCGAGCGCGGGGGCCTCCGGCGCCTTCAGCTCGTGGTCCTCGGCGATGAGCCCGTCGGCGTGCGGAACGCCCAACGCGTCGAGGAAGGCGGCCAGGATCGGGCGGCGCTGCTCGAGGTGGAGCGCGAGAAGCAGCGACGAGGCGAGGTTCTCGGTCGGGCTCCCGATCTTCGCGAGGTAGGCCGCGCGTTTGTCGACCGGGAGCTGCCGGACCATCGCGTCGCGGAACCGCATCGCCGTCGCGATCGTCAGGTCGGCCTCGCGTTTGGTCGGGGCCTGCCCCCAGTCGTGGGCGTAGAGCGAGCGAGCGGCGAGCAGGCGCGCGTCGGGGTCGAGGGCCGACCACAGGCGCAGCGGGGACAGGCGATCGATCGAGATCCGTTCGAGCAGCGACATGGGCGAGGGCCTCCGGGCGAAGCGGGGAGTTTACAACCCGGCGGCGGACGATGTCGACGCGCGATCGCGCGCGGCGCCGAGCTCCGCGACGAGGTTCCCCGCGAGCAGCGCCGCCCCGCCGACCCACAACCAGCGGTCCATCGCGCCGAGGCCCAGGTGGATCGAGACCATGGCCGCCCAGACCGGCTCCAGGGCGTACACGACCGCGGCGCGCACGGGGTCGAGGTCGCGCTGGAAGAGGTTCATCAGCGACAGCGCGACGACCGTCGCGAGCCCGCAGGACAGGAGCAGAGGCGTCGCGAAGGCCGGATCGATCGCGAGCGTCACGAGGTCGCGGACGCCGGGACCTCCCGGAGCCGCCACCGCCGCTGCGGTGAGGCCGATCGCCCCGAGCGACGTCGCCGCGAAGGACACGGTCGTGATCGGCAGCGGCGCGGCGGCTTTCGTGACCGCGTCGGTCGCCAGGATGTGCATCGCGAAGACTGCGGCGCTGGCGACGGTGAGCCACTCGGCGGTGCCGAAGGTCAGCTGCGGCGGGCCGTTGATGAACCCGGCGCCGAAGGTCGCGAGCACGACGCCGCCCACGAGCGCCGGGCGCAGCCGATGGGTCGCCCGCAGCGCGATCCACGCCGCGGTGAAGACGACGTAGAGGCTGGTCAGGAACGCCGACACCGCGGGGGTGACCCCCTGCAACCCGGCCATCTGCAGGACGAACCCCGCGAGGAGCAGGGCGCCGAGAAGGCCGCCCCCGCGAAGGACCGGCCCGTCGAAGCCGCGGCGCGCCGCGGGAACGGCGAGCATCAGGATCGCCGCGAGCCCGAAGCGCAGCGCCACGAACCAGGCGATGGCGAGCAGGCCCCGGCCGGGACCCCATGCCGCCTCGGCGGCGTTGAGGGACTGCTTCATCCAGGAAAACGTCCAGCCCCAGATCACGGTGACGGCGAGGAGAGCGAGGAGCGGCTTCGCGGCTGACGGTGCGGGCATCGGGCTCATGCTACCTTCCGCCGCCATGGCGAGCCCCAGCTACCGACCCCCCGACTTCGACCAGCCCCGATTCGCCTCCGCTCCCGAGGCGCGGTTCGAGCCGTGCCCCGCGGACGGCGTCCTTCCGGAGGGGTTCTTCTCGACCTCGAATCTCCCGACCTACGTGAAGCTCTCGGGCCGCTGGGTCATGCCGTCGCGGCCCCGGATGGACTGCGTGATCACCCGGCGAGGCGAGGGTGTCGAGGTGATCGAGCCGCGGCGCCTGAAGCGGGGCGAGCCCGTGGCCATGGGGGAGCACGAGGACGCGAGCGCGGGAATCTACGTCCACGCCGAGGGGTTCCTCGCCGCGGCGACTCCCGGAGCCGGTGCGAGCGAGTTCAAGTTCATGTCGACGGAAGTCAGCCGCGAGCGCCCGGTCAACTACGAGACCCTGGCCTGGCGGCTGATCGAGGAGCGCCGGAAGGGCGGCCACGTCTTGTGGGTCGCGGGGCCGGCCGTCGTCCACTCCCGCGCGCGCCACGACTTCGAGTGGTTCATCGCGAACGGCTACGTCGGCGCGTTCCTCGCGGGGAACGCGGTCGCCGTTCACGACATCGAGGCGGCGATCTACGGGACGACTCTCGGGATGGATCACAAGGGGAACCCCACCGAGGGCGGCCACGGCCTGCACATGCGCGCGATCAACCGGATCCGCGCGGTCGGCTCGATCGAGAAGGCCGTCGAGCAGGGGATCGTCCGGAGCGGGATCATGCACGCGCTCGTCGCCAACGAGGTCCCCTACGTGCTCGCGGGCTCGATCCGCGACGACGGCCCGCTTCCCGGAGTTTACAGCGACGGCCAGGCGGCGCAGGACGCGATGCGCGAGCACGCGGTGAAGGCGACGGGGGCGATCTTCATCGCGACCGCGCTCCACGCGATCGCCGTCGGAAACATGCTCCCCGCGTTCCATTGCCACTACGACGGCGTCCCGACCGAGCTGATGACGATCTGCGTGGACCAGACCGAGTTCGTCGTCAACAAGCTCAAGGACCGCGGAACCCACCAGGCCTACGGCGTCGTCACCAACGCCCAGGACTTCATGCACGTCCTGCGGCTGTTCGTCGAGAAGCTGCATTAAGAGGGGACTGTCCCTCTTTTCCCCTCCGACCCCGAAGGCGCCTGTTACGGGGTCGGAGGGGAAAAGAGGGACTGTCCCCCCTTACTCCGCGCGCAGCGCCTCGACCGGATCCAGCGACGCCGCGCGCCGCGCCGGGAGCGCGCCGCTGGCGAGCCCGACCACGACGCTGACGGCGATCGCCGCGACGACGAAGGTGAGCGGAGTGACGACCGGCAGCGCGGGCACCGCGAGTCGCAGCGCGCGGGCGATCCCCATCCCCGTGGCGACGCCGATCGCGCCGCCGGCGCCGGCGAGGAGCGCGGCTTCGGTGAGGAACAACGCGAGGACCTGACGGCGGCCCGCCCCCAGCGCGATGGCGAGTCCGATCTCGGAGGTTCGCTCGCTGACCGAGATCCACATCATCGTGAGGATCCCCAGCGCGCCGACGAGGAGCGAGATCCCGCCGATCCCGCCGACCGCGACGTTGACGATGTCCATCACGCGCCCGAGGACCGAGATCATCTCGTCCTGCGTGACGATCGTGAAGTCCTCCTCGCCGTCGTGGCGGGCGAGCATGACGCGACGGATCCCCTCGGCGACCTCGGCGGAGGATCGGCGCTCGTCGAACAACACGTCGATCTCGACGAGCTCGTCCCGGTTGAACGCCTTGAGGGCGCGGCCGATGGGGATGTAGGCGGTGTCGTCCAGGTCGAAGGAGAGGAACCGCCCCTTCGGCTCGAGGATCCCGATCACCTGGTAGCGGTCGCCGCCGATCCGCACGTAGCGGCCGAGGGCGTTCTCGTCGCCGAAGAGCTCCTTCCTGAGCTTCTGGCCGAGGACCGCGACGGGGGCGCCCCGCCGGGGGTCGGAGGGGGGAATGAACCGTCCCTGGCGCACGCCGAACTTCCAGACCTCGGGGACGGCGTCGTTGACGCCGTAGACGTAGACGCTCCGCCCGCGCGGCCCGTTCTCGACGCGCGCCATGCCCAGGGCGAGCGGCACCACGCGCTTCACCCCCGGCACGCGCTCGAGGGCGAGGGCGTCCTCGACGGTCAGCTTCTTCACGGTGCTCACGACCGAGCCCGGGACGCCGGTGGTCTTGATCTTCCCCGGGGTGACGGCGAGCAGGTTGGTCCCGAACTGCGTGAACTCCGCGAGGATGAACGTGCGCGTCCCCTCGCCGATGGAGGTCAGGAGGATCACCGAGGCGATCCCGATGACGATGCCGAGGGTGGTCAGTCCCGAACGCAGGCGGTGGGCCGCGATCGAGCCCCAGGCGAGGCGGAAGAGGTCGCGAATCCGCACGGACGCATCGTAGCGCTTGAGTGCGGGCCCCGGATCGACGTATACAGAGGTACCCCCGGTTTCGAGGAGCTCCCATGTTCTTCCGTCGCGCCCTGCCGGTCCTCGTTCTTGCCGTCTGCCTTCCGGCCGCTCTCGCCGCCGGTCCCGAGTACCCCTCCGGGCTGCGGCCGCCGCTGGCGCAGGTCCTCGAGGCCTCGGCGCCCGACGCGCTCGTGCCGGTGAGCATCGTGCTGAAGGACCAGGTTTCCGCCGAGCGCATGCGGGAGGCGGCGAAGGGGTTCGAGCGGCGTGCGGGGCGGCGTCAGGTCGCGGCCCTCCTCAAGGAAACGGCGCAGGCGACGCAGGCGCCCCTGCTCGGGCGGCTGCGCGCCCTCGAGCTCGAGGGGAAGGTCTCCCGCATCCGTCCACTGTGGATCGGGAACATCGTGGGCGTGGACGCGACCCCCGAGGTGATCCGCGCGATCGCCGCGCGCCCCGAGGTCGCGTGGGTCAACCACAACCCGAAGACCGACGTGTCTCTCGACAAGTTCACCCCGGCGCCGCCGGCGTTTCCCACGGTCGAGCCGAGAGGGTTCGAGGAGATCGAGTGCGGCGTCGGATTGATGCGCGCCCCCGAAGTCTGGAACGAATTCGGGAACACCGGCGAGGGCGCGGTCGTCGCGGTGATCGACTCGGGCGTCTGCTGGACGCACAGCGACATCGCGAACCAGATCTGGGTCAACCCGGGCGAGGACCTCGACCACGACGGCGTCGTCATGGACGGCGACGACCTGAACGGCGTGGACAACGACGGCAACGGATTCGTCGACGACCTGATCGGCTGGGACTTCGACCAGCTCGACAACCAGCCCTCCGACGACAACTCGCACGGCTCGCACTGCGCGGGGACGGTCGCCGGCGACGGCACGGCGGGGACCCAGACCGGCATGGCCCCCGACGCCAAGATCATGGTCGTGCGCGTCGGGCTCAACTTCTCCGACGAGGTCGACGTCTGGAATGCGATGCAGTACGCCGCCGACAACGGCGCCGACGCGATCTCGATGTCCCTGGGCTGGCCGCACAACCAGAACCCCGATCGGGCGACCTGGCGGCAGAACTGCGAGGCGACGATCGAGGCGGGGACCGCGATGGTCATCGCCGCGGGGAACGAGGGGTGGGGCGCCGAGCCCGACAACATCCGCACCCCCGGGGACGTCCCCCGCGTGATCACCGTCGCGGCGACCGACTGCTCGGACAACATCACCGGTTTCTCGTCGCGTGGACCCGTCTCGTGGTCGACCGTGGCGCCGTTCAACGACTGGCCGTTCCCGCCGGGGCTCGTGAAGCCCGACGTGGCGGCCCCCGGCGACAACACCAAGAGCCACAACGTCTGCAACGGGTACTCGTTCAAGAGCGGCACGTCGATGGCGACGCCGCACGTCGCGGGCGCGGTCGCGCTGATGGTCTCGGCGAGCCCGGGGCTCGGCCACGACGACATCAAGCAGATCCTCGAGGAATCGGCGATCGACCGCGGGGCGGCGGGGAAGGACAACGAATACGGCTCCGGCCGCGTGGACGCCTACGCGGCGGTGCAGAACGTCGCGAATCCCGACGGGCGGGTGCGCATCAAGGAGGCCTCGGCCTCGTGCCAGGGGTCGTTGAGCCTCACGCTCGCCGACTCCGACCTCAAGGGCCTCGGGACGCACGCGGTCCAGGCGTTCTCCTCGACCGAGGCGGCGTTCGAGTCGGTGGTGCTGACCGAGACCGGCCCGACCTCGGGGGTGTTCAAGGGGACGCTGGCGACCGACGGCGGGGGGGTCGCGGCCGACGGGAAGGTGCAGGTGCGGGACGGCGACGTGATCACCGTCCGCTACGTCGACGCCGACGACGGCAAGGGGGGGACGAACGTCGTCAAGACGGCGACGGCGGCGGCGGACTGCCGCGGCCCTTCGATCTCGCAGGTCGGGGAGACGAACGTCTCCGACGTCGCGGCGACGATCGTCTGGCAGACCGACGAGGCGTCGGGCTCCGTCGTGACCTGGGGCGAGACGAAACCTCCGGGATCGACCTCGAGCACCGGCGGGTTGACGACCTCGCACAGCGTGAGCCTCTCGGGGCTCCAGTCGTGCACCGTGTACTGGTACCGGGTCAGCTCGACCGACGCCCCGGGGAACGTCGCCTCCGACGACAACGGCGGGCTCTACCACTCCTTCGAAACCCTCGGGGACTTCGGCGACGGCCTGCAGCCCTGCCACGCCGGCAAGCTCTCGCTCGCGCGCAACGTCTACGACTGCGCCGACGCGGTGCCGGTCAAGGTGATCGACATCGATCTCAATCTCTCCGCGGCCGTCGCCGACGTCGTGCAGGTTCAGGTGTCGTCGACGAGCCAGCCGACCCCGGAGACGATCGTCCTGACCGAGACGGGACCGAACACCGCCCAGTTCGTGGGCACGGTCCCGACCTCCTCGGGCGCGCCGGTTCCCGGGGACGGCGTGCTGCAGGTGAGCGGCGGGGACGTGATCTCCGCGACCTACCACGACGGGAACGACGGGACGGGTTCGCCCGCCGTCTCGTTCGCGAGCGCCGACGTCGATTGCTCCGGGCCGCAGTTCTCCCAGGTTCGCGTCACCGACGTCACCGACGACAGCGCGATCGTGCGCTGGACGACGCAGGAGCCGTCGACCTCGCGGGTGGACTGGGGCCCGACGGCGGCGCTCGGGAACGTCGCGCAGAGCGCGACGCTCACCACGTCCCACGCCTTGACGATCGGAACGCTCGCCGAGTGCGGGCGGTTCCACTTTCGCGTGACCTCCTCCGACACCTACGGGAACACGCGCGTGCTCGATGCGTCGGGGGCGCCGTTCCAGTTCAACGCCGGGATGATCCCGGGGATCTACCGCGAGAATTTCGACGCCTCGCACGGCTGGACCCTCGAAGGGGAGTGGCAGGTCACCGGCCCGCAGGGGAGGGGCACGAGCCCCGGCGACCCGACGGCGGCGTTCACCGGCGCCAGCGTGCTCGGGCTCGACCTCACCGGACTCGGCGCGAAGCCGGGGGATTACGAGCTGAACTCGGATACGCGGGCGATCAGCCCCGTGCTGAACGGCTCGGCGCTGACCGGCGGGCGGATCAAGTTCCGGCGCTGGCTCAACGTCGGCGGCGGCGGGATCGCTTACGTCGAGGTGAAGCAGGGGAACACCTGGGTGACCGCCTGGACGAACCAGGGGGCCGCCGGGGTGACCGAATCGGCGTGGTCGCTGCAGACGGTGGACATCAGCCCGTGGGCCGACGGGAACGCCAACCTCCAGATCGCGTTCCGTGTGAGGGCGGGGCTCAGCGGCTCGTCGAACCGCGCCGGCTGGAACGTCGACCGGTTCGTCGTGAAGGGGACGAACACGCCGGAGTTCGACGCGTGCGGCGGCTGCGGAGGGGCTCCGACCTTCGCCGGTCTCGAGTCGGTGCGCGACCTCCACGGCTGCGCCGACACCGGCGTCGAGTTGACCTGGAGCATCGCGCCGTCATGGGGCACCGGCCGCGGCGGGACCTATTCGGTATTCCGCTCGACCGACCCGGGCTTCATCCCGTCGGCGTCGAACCGGATCGCCTCCGGGATCGCCGCCACGACATGGACCGACGCCGCCGCGCCGAACGACGTCCCCCTCTACTACGTCGTCCGCGCGGAGAACGACGAGACGTGCGGCGGCGGGCCCGCGAACGGCGGGGTCGTCGACGCCAACCTCGTCAGGGTCGCGGCGGTCGACGCCACGAGCCAGCCCGATCCGGGGGACGTCGCCGGCACCCTGCGCGTCGACCCGGTCAACGCCTCGCAACTGCGCCTGAGCTGGGCGGCCCAGCCCGGCGCGGGGAAATACGTCATCTACCGGGCGGACTCCCCCGCGGGACCGTTCGTGGAACGGGCCGAGACGAGCGCGACCTTCTGGGACGATCGAGACGAGCTCGGAAACGCCAACCCGCGTTTCTACAAGGTCGTCTCCATGACCGTCTGCGACTAACGAAAAGGGGTCAGGCCCCTTTTTCTTCTAAAGTCGATCGGCCCGCGACTTTGGAAGAGAAAGGGGCCTGACCCCTTTTTTACCGGCGCGCCAGCGCGGTGACGGGATCGAGGCGCGACGCGCGGCGCGCGGGGAGCGAGCCGAACGCAACACCCACGACCGCCGACAACGCGAGCGCGCCGACGACGGCCCAGACCGGAGGCTGCGCGGGGAACGCCGGCCACACCACGCGCAGGGCCCGCGTGGCGCCGAAGCCGGCCACGAGCCCCACGACGCCGCCCAGGGCGGAGAGCAGCGTCGCCTCCGTGAGGAACACGGCGAGCACCTGCCGACGCGTCACGCCGACCGCCTTGAGCAGCCCGATCTCCCGCACCCGCTCGGAGACGGAGACGAGCATCACGTTCATGATCCCCACCCCCGCGACGGTCAGCGACACCGCGGCGATCCCGGCGAGCGCGGCGGTGAGGATCGCGAGGATCCTCCCGAACGCGGACAGCACGGCGTCCTGCGTGAGCACGGTGACGTCCTCGACCCCGTCGTGGCGCTCGGTCAGCACGCGCAGGACATCCTTGCGCGCCGCGTCGACCTCCTCGAACGCCGCAACCTCGACGAGGACGCGGAACAGGCCCGACCGGTTGAACAGCTTCAGCCCCGACGCGACCGGGATGTGGATCACTTCGTCGAGGTTCTCGCCCAGCGAGACCCCGCGCGGGAGCATCACGCCGATTACGCGGTAGCGCTCGTCCCCGATGCGCACGATCTCCCCGAGCGGATTCGCCCCGGGAAACAGCTCCGTCGCGATCTTCGCGCCCAGGACCGCCACGCGCGAGCCCCGCGCCTCGTCGCCGGCGGGAAGGTATCGCCCGCTCCCCAGGCGGATGTGCCGGATCTCGAGCAGGTCGGGACTCGTCCCCGCGACGACGACGTCGCGCGAGCGTTCGGCGAAGCGCACCGTCGTCGTCCCGACGACGAGGGGAGCGATCCGGCGGGCCCGCGGCACGCGCCGCCGCAGAGCCTCCACGTCCTCGAGGATGAGGTCGTTGACCGCCCCGCCGAACACCGGCGCCGCGCCGGTGGTTTCGGTCTTCCCCGGGATCAGGATCAGCAGGTTGCTCCCGAGCGCGGTGAACTCCCCGGTGACGTAGAGCCGGGCCCCCTCGCCCAGGCTCGTGAGCAAGATGACGGAGGCGACGCCGATCGCGACCCCGAGCAGGGACATCGCGGTGCGCAGGCGGTGTCCCCGCAAGGCCCCCGACGCGAAGCGCAGCAGGTCGCCGGGGCTCACGCCCGCTCCACGATCCGTCCGTCGGCGAGGCGGACGTGCGTCCTCGCCCGCGCCCCGAGGGCCGCGTCGTGGGTGACGACGATCAAGGTGAGCCCGTCGGCGTTCATCCGCTCGAGCAACCCCAGAACCTCCGCCCCCGATCGGCTGTCGAGGTTCCCGGTCGGCTCGTCGGCGAGCAGGATCGCCGGCCGCATCACGACCGCGCGCGCGATCGCGACCCGCTGGCGCTCGCCCCCCGAGAGCTGGTCGGGCCGGTGATCCGCGCGATCGGACAATCCCACTGCGGCGAGGGCCGCGGCGACGCGCTCGGCCCTTTCGGCGCTCGCGACGCCGGCGAAGACCATCGGCAACTCGACGTTCCCCGCCGCGGTCAGCCGCGGAACGAGGTGGAACGCCTGGAAGACGAACCCGATCTTGTGCCGCCGCACGAGCGAGAGGCGGTCGTCGTCGAAGCCGCCGACCTCCTCCCCGTCGAGGACGTAGGTTCCGGCGGTCGGCCGGTCGAGGCACCCGAGGATGTTGAGGAGGGTGGACTTCCCCGATCCCGACGGTCCCATGATCGACACGTACCCGCCGGACGGGATCTCGAACGACACCTCCTGCAGCGCGCGCACGGGCCTCCCGCCGACGTCGTAGGTGCGGGAGACTCCGGCGAGGGCGATCACCGGTCGGTCTCGCCCTCGACGCGTACGCGGGCGCCGTCCCTGATCTCGGCGCGATCGAGGGTGACGCAGACGGCGTCTCCGGCGGTAAGCCCCTCGAGGACCTCGGTGAACGCCCAGTTCCGGAGCCCGGTGCGCACCTTCCTCTCGACCACGCGCCCCTCGCGCGCGACGAGCACCCGCCCCCCTTCGAGGAGCGCGTAACTCGGCACGCGAAGGACGCCCTCCCGCGCGTCGAGGATCACCTCGACGTCCGCCGACGAACCCGGCACGAGGGTGCGCGCGAACGCGGCGTCGTCGAGCTCGACCTCGATCTCGAAGGTCCGGTTCTGCTCCTCCCGGTCCAGCACGTACGGTGCGACCCGCACGACCTTCCCGCCGAACGACCGTCCGGGGAACGCGTCCATCGTCACCCGCACCGTCCGGCCCGTCGTGACGCGCGCGACGTCCACCTCGTCGAGGGGGGCCGAGACGTAGATCGCCGCCGGGTCGATGAGCTCGATCACGGGCGGGATGGGAACGCCCGGCGGCGACGGCGTGATCCACTCGCCGACCTCCGTCGAGATCTCCGCGATCACGCCGTCGAACGGCGCGCGCAGCGTCGACTTGTCCCGCTGGACGCGCGCGAGCTTCACCGCCGCCTGCGCCTGCCGCGCCCGCGCCTTCGCCGCCTCGCACGCGGAGCGCGCGGTGTCCTTCACGCTCTGCGACTGCTCGAGGAGCGACGGCGACACGATCGACTGCGAGGCCAGCGCGCGGTTGCGCTCGAGGTCGCGGTCGGCCTGCCCGGCGGCGTCGCACGCCTCGCGCGCGGAAGCCTCCGCGGCCTCGGCCGAGCGCTCCTGCAGCGCGACCTGCGCGGCGGGATCGTCGTCGCTCAGCCGCAGGAGCACTTCCCCGGACTTCACGCTCTTCCCCTCGCGTGCCGGAAGCTCGGCGACGCGGCCGCCGATCTCCGTGGAGAGGGTCGCGCGCCGCCTCGACTTGACCGTCCCCGCCTTGCTGTTGGTGACGGTCTCCTCGACGCGTCCCGCCGCGGCGCGGTAAACGGTGACGGGAATCGACTCGGGCTCGAAGACCGTGAATCGCAACGCCACCAGCGCCGCGAGCCCGGCGCCGACGAGCAGCAGGCGCTTCACCCAGGAGGAGCGCATCGACCCGGAATCGTAGCACCCGGCGAAGGGGTCACGTCTTTACCGACGGTTGCAGGACCGGGAACGGCGCGCGGGTGGAGACCCGACCCCTCACGCCGGTTCGGTGCGTCCGGACCCGGCGCGACGGACGCGGGCGCGCTTCTTGAAGAGCACGACCTCGCGCCCCTGCTTGCGCCACTCGACGTAATCCATCAGCTCTTTCATCAGAAAGACGCCGCGGCCGTGCGTGAGCTCGAGTCGGTCTCCCTCGCGAGGATCGGGGACCGCCTTCGGATCGAATCCGGGGCCTTCGTCGCGCACGACCACGAGGAGCCCCCAGTTGCCGCCGCCGTACACGCGGAGGAAGACGCGCTTGTCGGGATCGCCCTCGTTTCCGTGGAACACGGCGTTGGCCAGCGCTTCCCGCAGGGCGATCTCGACCTCGGAACGGGCGTCGAGCCGCACGGACTTCGTCGCGCGCGCGCGCTTGAGCACCTCACGCACGGCGCGGTTGATGGCGGCGGTGTTGCTCTCGATCCGCTCGCGCCATCGCAACTTCAGCGCGTCGCGCCGCACCGGCAACCGCTCTTCACGGTGATCGCTCACGACCCCTCCCCCGACAGGGCGCGAAGGGTAACAGGAATCGACGCTTCGGAAACAACCCCGTCGCGATGTGCTAGGGTTGCCGCAGTCTGAGCGGATCCGGAACGGGCCCGCTATCGGGGGATCGAAGTGGCTCGGCGATTCTGGCTGATGAAGTCCGACCCCGACACGTTCGGTTGGGGCGACCTCGAGAAGGCACCGGGACAAACCACCGTCTGGGACGGAATCCGCAACTACCAGGCCCGCAACACGCTCCGCGACGACGTCCGCATCGGGGACGGCGTCCTCTTCTATCACTCCCAGGCGGACAAGTCGGTCGTGGGGACCGCGACGATCGCGCGCGCGGGTTTTCCGGACCCCACGCAATTCGACCGGAAACACCCGGGATTCGACCCCAAGTCCAAGTCCGACGCACCGACCTGGTACGCCGTGGAGATCAAGCTCGAACGCGCCTTCAGGACGCCCGTCGGCCTCGAGGCCCTGCGTTCGACCCCCGGTCTCGAGGGAATGCTCCTGCTCAAGCGCGGCATGCGCCTGTCGGTGATGCCGGTGACGAAGGAGGAGTGGGCGATCGTCACCCGATTGGGGGGGAAGTGATCCACGTCCCGCCGTCGCCCCCCGCGATCGTCTTTCGCGTCGCCCGCGAGGCCGACCGCGGCTTCGTTCGCTCGCTCAGCCGCGCCCTGTTCTCGCGCTTCGGCGACTACGAGACGATCCTCGACGAGTACTTCGACCTGCGCGAGAACCGGACGGTGATCGCCGAGTCCGACGGCGAGCCGATCGGCTTCTTCATGCTCTCCGACGATCCCCACGCCCGCTTCGTGCTCCACCTTCTCGCGATCGCCGTCGCGCCCGGCCACCAGAGCCGCGGCCTCGGCCGACGGCTGCTGCGCCACGCCCTGCACCTGGCGGAGGAGTCGCTGCGCCCGGGGGAGATCCGCTGGGTCTGCCTCGACGTCGCCGAGGACAACGACCGCGCCCGAAGCCTGTTCAGCTCGGAGGGGTTCGAGCGGGCGGACGGGGAGACGGGGGTGTACCCGGGCGGTCAGGTTTCGTGGGCGATGACGAAGAAGGTGCAGCGGGAGGGGTAGGGGCGGGGACGTTCCAGGCGTACACGGCGTCCTCCCGGGAGCCGGTCCGCCGGAGGGCGAGCGCGTGGAGCTCCGCGGCGAAGCGGTCGTAGATCGCGCCGAGCGGCTCGCGCTTCCCTTCCGCCAGCGTGGCGAACCATGCGCGCGGGGCGCCGTCCTCTTCCGGCGGGATGGTCGCGAACGACCAGACCAGGGCCGCGGTCATCGGCGGACCTCGGGGGCCGGGAGCTCCCAGTAGAACCCGTCGAACCGCGTGGAGGAGAGGATCTCCTTCGTTTCCTCCGGATCGTCCACCCGCTCGAGGCGCGCGGAGCCGTCGGGACGCACGGCGTAGGCGAGGGGGCGCGCCGTGAGTCGATCGATCGCGTTCCCCTGGAGGTTTTCCGGGATTGACGCGGGATACCGTCCGGCAAGCAGACCCTCGCGCCGCAGCGCGAGGGCGGTGCGAAACCCCTCCCGAAGGGTTCGGCTCGCCTGTGATCTTCCGGCGATGTCGAGCAGGTTCGGTACGGCGACGCCCCGCGACCCCAGTGCCGCGCGGGCCTCGGCGGCCCCTTCGATCCAGGGGCGGCGCATCGCCGCGACGAGGGCGCCGCGCTCCTCGAGGAGAGCCGCGCGCTGCAGGTGCCCGTCGAAGTAGAGCTCGACGCGCTCGGACCAGTGGGGTGTGTAGGTCTTGTGGTTCGCGTCGATGGGAGGCAGCTCGCCGCGCAGGACCTCGTTCAAGGTGGCGGCCTCGAGCGCGAACGCTCGTCGCGTCTGCTCTTCGACGTCGATGACGCAGATGCCGCGCTCGAGACGATCGAGGTGGTTCAGCTCGAGGTCGCCACGGCTCAGCAGGTCGCGGCCCAGGAAGAGCTGCATGCGCTCGATCGCGGCGCCGATCATCTGCATCCACAGGATGGGCTCGTGTTCGTGGGATCGTGCGAGCGCGGCGATCTGCTCGAATCGCGCGATCGCGGCGTCGAGCTGGTCGCGTTCGAGGGCCAGTCTTGCGTCGCACGCGAGGGCGCGAGCGGCATCGACGGCGGCCCGCAGATTGGGGATCTCGGTGTGCGAGCCTTCCCGGTAGGAGAAGGACCAGCGCGACCGCGGCCGCGTGGCGCCTCGTTCGATGAGCGCCAGTGCCGGTCGATTCCGGTTCAGGACCTCTTCCACGAGGGCCCGCGCCTGCGCGTCGAGCGCCGAGGGGCCTTCGTCTTCGCAGGTCGCCAGGAGGTCGACCTCGTGGCTGCTGATCGGATGATCCGGGTCGCGAAACACGACCATCGCGTCGATTCCGCGACGGAACCAGGTCGCGGCGTTCTCGAGCATCGGGACGTCCGGTGGGGCGTACTGCGCCGGGATGAGACTGCCGGCGTCTCGCTCGAACTGCTTCGCGACCTCGCTGAAGCGGTACATCCCGTAAATGCGCACACCGAGCCCCGCGGCCAGCGCGAGGGCCGCGAGGAGGAGGACCCCCCGGAGGGCGATCGAGGCCGCACGGCGAAGGGTCATCATTCGGTAAGACGGGTGGGGGCGGGGGGTTTGTCACCGGCTCGCGACGGCGGCGGAAGCGACCAGCTCCACCACGACCGCTTCGCGCTGAGCGTCCGGGCCGCGAACTCTCCCGTCACGGGCGCCGAGAGGACCGCCGAGCCGTCGGCCGCGACCGTCCAAGAGAAGGGTTCGCCGGAGAACGGATCGTCGGACGGTGTGGACGGCGGGTCGAGGCGCGAGGGGTACGCGTCGCCCCCCATCGACGCGAGACGTAAAGCGAGGGCCCGGCGCGCGATCGCGCGTTGCGCTTCGGTGACGGCGGCGCGTTCCAGGGTGAGGCGGTGGAAGGCCGTGAAGTCGCGAAGCCAGGGCGACCACCACGGCGGATCCGCGGCGAGAGGCGCGCGGGTCCGGCTCTCGATCAGCGGCGTCCCGTCGTGGGCCTCGGCCAGCGCCGTCGTGCGGTCCAGGTGGTAGGCGAGCCATCCCTCCCCCGCGACGCTCCAGACCGCGACGCTCATGCCTCGTTGGAAGAGGTTGCCGCTCATGGAGTCGGGGAGCATGCCGTGCCGCTCCATGCTTCGGTGGGTGCACGCCGCGTCCACGGCGATGGCGGTGCGCCACCGCCCGCGCAGGTCCACGTCGAGCAGGCTCGCCGCCGAACCGGTCAGCAGCTCGGCCGGGGCGACCGGGGATCGGACCGCGTCCTGGACCACGGCGAGATGGATCCGCTCGAGCGCGCTGCCGATCGAGACGAACAGCGGGGTGGGCTCCTCCTCGACGGCGCGGGCGAGCCGGCCGAGCGTGGCGATGCGTCGCGTCGCGCGATCGAACTCCCCGTCCGCGATCGCCAGGCGCCCGTCGCAGGCCAGGGCGTGGGCCCCGCGAAGGACCCTGCGCCAGTCCGGCAGCATCGCCTCGAGCCCGAGTCTGTAGTCGATCTTCCAATCCGCGCGCGCGAGCGGAACCGCGGACTCGAACGCCTCGAACGCCGCGGCGTTGCCGGCGAGCGTGGAGCGCACCTCGTCGAGGTTCCACGCGGGGACGACCCCGGGGCCTTCTTCCGCGCAGCGCCGGATCCAGTGGAGGTCGCCCTTGCCGTCTCCTTCGGCGGTTCGGAAGCTCAGGGCTTCGCTCGCGCCGCGGATCTTCGAGGCCGCGTTCTCCGCGTCGGGGACGGGGCCGGGGGCGTACGCTTCGGGCTCGATCGGCCCGACGTCCGCTACGAAGCGCTCGAGGGCGCCCCGGCGCTCGACGGTGCCGACGCTGAACAGCGTGAGCGCCAACGCGGCCACGATTGCGGCGACGACGCCGAGCGTGGCGAGAAGCGTGCGCGTCGATCCGGGCAAGCGTGGCGCCTCCGGAGATGCCCCTATTCGGCCCGCGATCCTCGACCGCGTCAAGGGGCGGGAGGAGGTCCTCCGGGCGCGGGCGAAGGCGCAGGAGGCGGCGTCGGCGCCTTCGGCGGCGGGAGCCGGAACGTCCACCATCCCTCGTCCACCGCGAGAAGCACCTTCGGTGCTTCCCGCGCCGTGGCGGGAGCCGAGAGCGTCGCCGAGCCGTCCGCGGCGACCGACCACGCGAACGGCTCCCCCGAGAACGGATCGTCGGCGGGGGTCGAGGGCGGGTCGAGAGCCGGCGGGTACGTCCGGGTCACGATCGCCTCGAGTCGGATGCCGATCGCGCGGCGGGCGAGCGTGCGCTGCGTCTCGGTCGCCGCGGCGCGCTCCAGCCCGTTCATCAGATTCGGCAGGACGTCGGGGAAGAGCTTCGCCCACCACGGGCGCGGCGCGAGGAGGCTCGCCTCCACCTTCGCCGATCGCGTGGGCACGGTCTCGAACGCGGCGTGAAGGCGCGTCGTGCGGTCGAGGTGCTCCGCCATCCAGAGCTGGCCTGCGATCGACCACAACGCCCGCTGCGCGACGCGCTCCCACGGGCCTGCGGCGTGGTGGTCGCCCGGGGCGCCGGTGCGCTGCAGGGTCCTGTGGATCGCCGCCGCGTCCGCGGCGATGGAGGCACGCCAGCGATCGCGCAGCGGCGCGTCGCCCAGGGAGGCGTCGACGGCCACGAGCGCGTCGGGGGGCATCGCGTCCGACGCGAGCGCGTCCCTCACGACGACGAGCTGGATGCGCTCGACGGCGATCCCCACGAGGAATACGACCATCGCGGGCTCGATCTGGTAGGCGCGGGCCATCCGCCCGAGCGCCTCGATGCGTCGCGTCGCGCGAGCGGCGTCCCCTTCGGCGATCGCGAGGCGGCCGTCGCACGCCAGGGCCTTGGCGAGCCGGATGCCGGCGAGGAGATCCGGGAGGTCCGCTGTGGCGCCGTTCTCGTAGTCGATGTTCCAGCTGGAGCGCGGGAGGGCGATCGCCTTGTCCACGTCGGCGAAGGCGGGCTCGTTGCGCGAGAGGGCGGCGCGCACGGTTTCGAGGCGGTCGGCCGGGATCACGGCCGGGCCCTCCGTCGCGCAGCGCTCGATCCAGTGACGGTCGCCCTCGAGACCGGGGCCGTCCGACTCGAACCGCAGCGCATCGGACCCGCGCTGGATCCACCGCGTGGCGTTCTCGATGTCGGGGACCCGTTCCGGGGCGTATTTCTCGGGCTCGAGCGGGCCGACCTGCGCGACGAACCGCACGGTGGCGGACCGGTGCTCCACGGTCCCGATGCTCACGATCGTCAGCAGCACGATGGCGGTCACGGCGAGGAGGCCGCCGGCGGCGGCGAGAAGGCTGCGAGAGGTGACGGGCATGGTGGTTCCATTCCGCCCCGAGTCGGGCGTCCCGTCAAGGTTCCCGTTGACGGGCGTCGCCCGCATGGTTAGATAAGCGCCCGATTCGGGCCGAAGGAGGACGCGTGGGAGTTCGCGACACGATCCAGGCGATGCGCACGGGGTTCACCCCCAACTTCTGGGTCGCCAATACCCTCGAGTTGTTCGAGCGGTTCGCGTTCTACGGCACGAAGGCGGTCCTCGTCGTCTACATCGCCGACAAGGTCGGGCTCGGCCCGACGGAGGCGACGTGGCTTGCGGGGAGCCTCTTCGGCTTTCTCGTCTTCTTCCTCCCCGCGCTCGCCGGGACGATCGTCGACCGGTACGGCTTCAAGACCAGCCTGTCGCTGTGTTTCGCGATCTTCTCCGTCGGCTACTTCCTGATCGGGCTCGCCGGCCTTCCGGCCGGTCAGCCTCTCGTCGCGGCGCTGGGCGGGGCGCGGTGGTACATGATCTTCGCGCTGATCGTCACCGCGATCGGCGGATCGCTGATCAAGCCCTGCATCGTCGGGACGGTGGCCCGCACGACGTCGGACGTGACGAAGTCGCTCGGCTACTCGATCTACTACACCCTCGTGAACATCGGCGGCTTCTTCGGACCGATGCTGGCGCTGTTCGTGCGGGAGAACGTGGGGATCGCCTGGGTGCTCGTCATGTCCTCGACGACGAGCCTGCTCCTGTTGATCGCGACCCGGCTGTTCTTCTCGGAACCGCCCCGACCGGCGGACATGCCGCCGCCGCGATCGATGGCGAAAGTCGTCGCCGACATGTTCAAGGTCTTCGCCGACCTGCGGTTCATGGCGTTCCTCGTCATCTTCAGCGGCTTCTGGACGATGTTCTGGCAGATCTTCTACTCGCTTCCGCTCTACGTCCGCGACGCCCTGCACTACCCGCGCTTCGAGTTGACCGAGATGGTCGGGCCGTTGACGATCATCTGCACGACGGTCCTGGCGGCGGCCCTCGCGCGGCAGATGCTCCCGATCCGGGCGATGGCGCTGGGGTTCGCCCTGGCGACGGCGTCGTGGTTCGTGATGGGATCGGTTCCGGATTTCTGGGTCACCGTCGGGGCGCTGGCGCTCTTCGCGATCGGCGAGGCGACGCAGGCCCCGCGCTTCTACGAATACGTCTCCGACCTGGCCCCGAGCGATCAGGTCGGGACGTACATGGGGTTCGCGTTCCTTCCCGTGGCGATCGGGACCTTCACCGCCGGGTTGATCGCCGGCCCCCTCGTCGAGCACTACGTCGGACGGACGGTGGACGGAACGCTCGTCCCCGGTCCCGGCGCGGGGAATCCCGGCCAGATGTGGTACTGGGTCGGGGCGATCGGCGTCGTCTCGACGATCCTGATGCTCGCCTACGACAAGCTGCTCGCGCCCAAGCGCACCGCGAGTTGATAAGAAAAAGGGGCCTGACCCCTTTAAAGCGCCTCGACCTTCAGAACCGACGCGAAGTCCTTCTCCGTCAGCCCCCCCGCGTCGTGGGTGGAGTACCGCACGACGCAACGGTTGTACCCGACCTCGAGGTCGGGGTGGTGGTCGGCGGCGTGGGCGATCCACGCGACGGCGTTCACGAACGCCATCGTCTCGTAGTAGTTCTTGAAGCGGAACTCCCTGCGGAGCTCGCGGAACTGGTCGTCGACCGACCAGGCCGCCACGAGCGGCATGCGTCCCGTCACTGCTTCGCGCGTCATCGGTTTCATGGAGCCTCCTTCAGGTCGAGATAGGCGCCGGCGACGAGGTCGCCCTCGGGGATACCGAGCGCCTCCCGATAGGAGTGCACGGCCGTCGTCCCTTCGCCAGCCGACTCGTCGTCCCGCAGGACGTATTCGAGCTCGAGGAAGTCCCCGCGCCCCTCGACCGCGTCGAGGTGGATCCGCATCGCGCCGTCGAGGTACAGAGTGCGCAGCTTGCGCACGACCCCGATCGTCCCGCACGCGGCCTCCATCACGGTCTTCAGGCTCGACGGGGCGGAGGTGCGGTAGATCGCGTAGTCCGACGCCTTCGGCCCCGTCGCGTCGGGGCGGCGGTAGACGATCAGCTCCCCCTCGACGCCGTCGATCACCCTCAGCTTGAGGCGCGCGCCGGGGCAGGCGAAGAACGTGTCCTCCTGCGCCATCGTCCGGACCGCGGGGCCGGCGAGCTCGCGCACCCGTCGCTCGATCGTCACCCGATCGTGCAGCCTCGCCTTGATCTCGACGTTCCGACCCATGGCCCGCAATGTACGCTGTCGCCGATGATCGGGAAACGCGTGTTCGCCGCGGTCGTCCTGCTCGCGGTCGCCGCCTGCGCCCCGCAAGGCACGACGCGTCCCGCTCCCGGGACGCCCTCGGCCCTCGCGGTGCTGATCGTCGTCGACGGGTTCGCCTGGCATCGTGTCGAGGCGTGGAGCGATGCGTTCGATTCCGGGCTGAGGCGGCTGCTCGACGAGGGGCGCGTCCACACGGAATGCCGCTACCGGCACGTTCCGACGGAGACCGGGCCGGGGCACGCCTCGCTGATGACGGGCGTGCCGCCGAACGAACACGGCATCGTCGCCAACGAGTGGTTCGAGCGTGCCTCCGACGGCACGTTGCGCAGGGTCTACTGCGGGGCGCCCCTCGAAGCGGGGAAGGGGGTCGGCCCGTGGCGCCTGGAAGCCGACACCCTCGGCGACCGGCTCGTGAGACGCGATCCGCGCGCGCGCGTGGTGACGGTCGCCGGGAAGGACCGCTCGGCGTTCCTCACTGCGGGGCGCGACCGGCGACACCAGCCGTTCTGGTACGACCCCGCCGAGCGCACCTTCGTCACCGCGCCGTATTACGACGGGATCGGATCGGCGCGGGAGGTGGTGGAGCGGTTCGACGCGGCGCGGGCGGGGGAGAGGCTCGAGGCCACCTACGGGAGGATCTGGTCGCGCCTTCCCCCTCCCGCGGTTTCTCCCGCCAGGCCGCCCGACCCGGCGGCGAAGGCGGCGTACGACCCGTACGTGGGTGCGGACTTCGACTTCGACCTCGCCTCCGCGAAGCGCGGGTACGGGTACGGCTTCACGCGTTCCCCGATGCTCGACCGCGCGCTGGCGGACGTGGCGATCGCGCTCGTCGAGGACGATGCCCTCGGCCTCGGAAGGCGCGGGGCGACCGACCTGCTCGTCGTGTCGTTCTCCGGGCAGGACTACGTGGCCCACGCGTACGGCCCCGACACGGAGCCCGCATTCGACGCCGTGCGCCGTCTGGATCGCGACATCGGCGATCTGCTCGACGCGCTCGTGCGCCGCGTCGGCCGCGAGCGACTCGTCGTCGGCCTCTCGGCCGACCACGGCTTCTGCCCGATCCCCCCGAGCGGGGCACGACGCTTCGACGTCGACGTCGCGCTGGTCGAGCTCAACGCCGCGCTCCCCGAGAAGGTGGCCGCGTTCGACGGCTCGGGGGTCTGGTACGCCGCGGGCGCCGACCGCGCGAAAATCGATGCGGCGATCGGGGCCGCGGCGGGCGCGGTGTGGGGGAGCTGGATCGACGAGTTGATCCCCGTCGCGTCCATCGCCCACCGTCACGACGAGCGCGCCGAGGCGATTCGCGCTTCCGACTTCCCGGGCCGATCCCCCGATGCGGTCGCCTTCCCGAAGCCCGGCTTCATCCCCGACTGGTACGAGGGGAGGGGATCGACCCACGGATCGGTCCAGGAGTCCGACCGCCACGTCCCGATGATCCTGTGGGGGGCGGGGGTTCAGGCGGAGCGGCGATCCGAAGCGACGACGCCGTACCGGTTGGCGCCGGAGATGGCGGAGGCGTTGCGGATTCCCTGGTAACCCGTCGTTTTTCCCTTCGAACGGGTCACGCCGTCGGGAACGGCACCGGATCGCAACCGTCGGTGAACGACGCCACCCGCTCCGCGGGGCGCCCCTTCGGAGCGAGCGTGGCGAGCAGGTCCTGCACCTCGCGGTCGCCGGTGTAGTCGGCGAGGGCGGGCTTGAGCTTGCGCAGCACCGCCATCCGCGCCCGATCGACGACGCCGGGCTCGGCGAGGGTCACGAGGTAGTGGCGCAGCCACTCCGCCCGGAAGATCGTGAGGTGGAGCCCGAGGGGCTGCGCGATCGCGAGCCCCGCCTCGGCGAGCCGGGCCGCTTCGTCGGGCGCCCCTTCGGCGAGCGCGACCCGCGCGAGCCCGACCGTCCACGCCGCCTCGACGGCGGGGATTTCCGCCTCGCGGGCCTCCTCCGCGGCGCGACCGACCCAGTTGCGGGCGTCGGGGAGTCGGCCGACCTCCATCAGGCACATGCCGACGCTGCCCGCGGCGATCGCCGCGTTGGCGTAGTCGGCATGCCGGCGGCACAGGTTGTAGGCCTGCATGAACGCCTGGCTCGCGTCCTCGTGGGACTGCTGGGACCACAACAACCGGCCCTGCGCCGCGAGCGCCCACGCGGAGATCGGCCCGTCGATTCCGGCCGAGGCGGCCCCCGCGACGTCCGCCGAGAGCTTGGCGAGCGGGCGATTGCCGGCGAGCAGGTGGAGCTCGCTGAGCACGATGTGCGCTGCGGCGTGGACGTCGGGGGATTCCGAGGCGGTGGCGATCGATCGCTCCGCGATCCGTTTCGCGTCGACCAGTTTGCCCGCGCGACGAAGCGCCGCGGCGTGGCGGACCTCGATCTCCCCCTGCAGTCGCGCCCCTTCGGCGTCGTCGGGGGGACCGGCGGCGGCCAGCCGATCCAGGATCCCCGCGTAAGCCACCGCCGCGTCCGCGAACGACCCGCGCCGGAACGCCTCGGCCCCCGCGCGATCGAGGTCCTCGAGGCTGCGCTCGGGGGCCGCCGCGCGTCGCGGAACGCCCTTGGCCGACCGCTTGGGGGCGGCCGCTCGGCCGCGTCGCGGGGCCTGCGCGGGCCGCTCTTTTCTCGCCGCCGCTTTCTTCGCCATGTTCGGAATCGGGAGTCTATAACGGTGACCCCCCCTTTCGATCCACCGTTGATCGACGGGTCCGGCCTTCCTAAGATGTCCTCGACGGTCCCGCCCGCCCGGGAGGCTTACCCAAGGGGGTTCCATGCTCCATCGTGCCGTGCGCCGCTTTCTTCCGTTCGCGTGGATACTCGTCGCGTCGCCGTTCCTCGTCGTCCCCACGCTTGCTCAGCAGGACGAGGCCGCCGACCCGAACCCGTTCTCGAAGATCCCCTGGACCGAGGGTCCGGCGGTGGGCAGGCTCGGAGATCGAGCCGAGCTCGACGTTCCCGAGGGGTTCCTGTTCTCCGGGGCCGAGGGTACGAGGCAGTTCCTCGAGCTCACGCAGAACATCCCCTCCGGCCGCGAGCTCGGCGTCCTGTTGCCGATCCCCCGCGAAGGCGACACATCGGGAGGCTGGTTCGTCATCTTCGAGTTCGCCGACGTGGGGTACGTCAAGGACGACGAGAAGGACAAGCTCGACGCGAAGGCGATCCTCGAGTCCATCCGCGAAGGGACGGACGCGGGGAACAAGGTCCGCTCGGAGAAGGGGTGGCCGACCCTCGAGATCGTCGGCTGGGAGAAGGAGCCCTTCTACGACACCCGCTCGAACAACCTCACGTGGGCCGTGCGGAACCGCTCTCAGGGGGCCGACGGCGTGAACTGGTCGACGCGCCTGCTCGGCCGCGAGGGGTACATGAACGTCGACCTCGTCCTCTCGCCGGAAGACGTCGCCGCCGTCGTGCCGCGATTCGAGAGCGTGATGGGGACCTTCCGTTACGTCTCCGGCCACTCCTACGCGGAGTTCCGCAAGGGGGACAAGATCGCGGCCTACGGGCTCACCGCGCTCGTGGCCGGCGGCGCCGGCGCCCTCGCCGTCAAGACGGGGATCCTCCAGAAGTTCTGGAAGCTCATCGTCGGCGTGCTCCTCGCCGCGGGAGCCGGACTGAAGAAGCTGTGGGACCGGTTCCGCGGGGAGAGCCGGATCCCCGAACCTGGCGATCCCGCCGCGCGGGGATGACCGAGACCCAGACCTTCTTCGCGGTGCTTCTCGCGGTCTACGCGTACGAATGCCTGGCGATGGTGCGTCGCGACGCCGTGGGGTTCCGAACCTCCGGCACCGGGACGATGCGTCCCCGCGCCGTCGCCGATTTTCCCGGCCCGAGGCGCCGGGCGATCGTCGCGGCCTGGCCGCTTCCGCCCCTGGGCGTCTTCGCGGCGGCGTCGCCGTGGCCGTTCTCGCTGGCTCCGGAAGGGGTCGTCGCCTGGACGATCGCGGCGCCGAACCCCGGGCGTCGCCCCGAGTCGACGGGGGTCCTCGCGCGGTTCGACGCCGTGGCGAGGTTCTCGTCGGCCGACCGGAAGGTGCTGGCCGACGGCCGGCTCCTCTGCGAAGCGGACACGGCGCGGGAGGCGGCCGTCCTCGCTGCCGTCCTCGAGCGCGTCCGCGCCGCATCCGCCGCGCGGCGCGGCGCGCGCATCGAGGCCGAGATCGAGCGTTCGCTCGACGACGGGGAGGCGGGGCGCCGTCTCGAGGCGTTTCGCGGGAAGACGCGCGCGGCGCGGGTTGCCGCGAATCTCCTGGTGATCCACGTCGCCTTCGTCGCGCCGATCGTCGCCTCATGGCGGGGGCTCGCCTGGGGGTGGAAAGGGCTGCTCACCGTGGCGGTCCTGCTCGCGGCGGCGACGGTCGCGGCATGGGTCCGGGCGCATCGCGGCGTTCGTGGGGCGAAGCCGGCCGTCTCGGAGGTGGTCGCGCTCGCCCTCACTCCGCTCGCGGCGGCGCGCGGGCTCGACTCCTTGTCGAGGGACCTCTTCGCGGGGATCCACCCCGCCGCGGTCGCACGCGTCGCCTGCGCACCGGAGGACGCCGATCGGCTCGCCGCATTCACGCTGCGGGACGCCTTCCGGCCGCTTCCCGGGGAGGCGCCGGACGCCGGGTCCGCGACGATCGCCGCCTGGCACCACGAGCGCTGGCGAGGCGCCCTGGAGTCGGCGGCCCGGCGCTGGGGGATCCCGCCGGAGCGCGCCTCGGGCCCCCCGGACCCCGAAGGGGCGGGAGGGGTGGCCTATTGTCCGCGATGCGCCACGGTTTTCACCGTGGAGGGGGGAGGCTGCGCCGATTGCGGCGGACTCCCCCGGTTGCGCTTTTAGGTCTGGCAGCCGTGCGACGCTCGGCCTAAATTGGGGGGCGTCGCGGACCCTCATCCGCATCTTCCTCGACGGCTCCGGAGGCCGATGCGGCCGGCAACCCCGCGCTTTCGAGGGCGTCATGAGCACGCAGCCGACCCCCCAGCCCCACGTGACCGAACAGGAGTCGATGCGCGTCGCCGAGGCCGCGCGCCAGAAGGAATGGAAGGAGCCGAGCTTCCTGAAGGAGCTGTTCCTGGGCGACTTCCAGCTCCGACTCATCCGGCCCCTACCGGACACCATCAAGGAACGGCCCGAGTTCAGCGCGTACTACGCGAAGTTCAAGACGTTCCTCGAGGAGCAGGTCGACCCGGTCGAGATCGACGAGAAGGGGGAGTACCCCGATCACGTGGTCGAGGGGCTCCGGCGGATGGGCGCGTTCGGAATGAAGATCCCGACCGAATACGGCGGCCTCGGGTTCACCCAGGTCGAATACGGCCGGATGATGGAGCTCGTCGGCAGCTACGACGGGAACATCTGCGCGCTGCTCTCCGCGCACCAGTCGATCGGCGTTCCGCAACCGATCAAGATGTTCGGCACGAAGGAGCAGAAGGAGCGGTTCCTTCCGCGCTGCGCGAAGGGGGCGATCTCGGCGTTCGCGCTGACCGAGGACGGGGTCGGATCGGATCCCGCGCGCCTGGCGACGACGGTGGAGCCCACCGCGGACGGCAAGGGATACGTGATCCACGGCGAGAAACTCTGGTGCACCAACGGCACCTGCGCCGAGCTGTTCGTCGTCATGGCCAAGCACAAGGACTCGAAGAAGATCAGCGCCTTCGTCGTCGAGGCGTCGGCGCCCGGCGTGAGCGTCGTCCACAAGTGCCGGTTCATGGGGCTGCGCGCGATCGAGAACGGCGTCATCAAGTTCGACCGCGTGACCATCCCGAAGGAGAACCTGATCGGCCAGGAGGGGCAGGGGCTCAAGATCGCGCTCGTGACCCTCAACACCGGGCGTCTGTCGATCCCGGCGGCGGTGACGGGAATCGCGAAGGTCAACGTCGAGACCTGCCGCAAGTGGGCGTCCGAGCGCGCGCAGTGGGGCGCGGTGATCGGCAAACACGAGGCGATCGCGCACAAGATCGCCGACATGGCGGCGACCACCTACGCGATGGAGTCGGTCTCCGATCTCGCGAGCCGGATGTCCGACCGCGGCGGGTACGACATCCGCCTGGAGGCGGCGGCGGCGAAGGAGTTCAACACCTTCCGCGGCTGGGAGGTCGCCGACGAGACGATGCAGATCCGCGGCGGCCGCGGGTACGAGACCGAGCGGTCGCTGGAGGCGCGCGGCGAGGCCCCGATGCCGGTCGAACGGGCGATGCGCGACTTCCGGATCAACAAGATCTTCGAGGGCTCGTCCGAGATCATGCACCTGTTCATGGCCCGCGAGGCGGTGGACAAGCACCTCGAGATCGCCGGGGACCTCATCGATCCGGAGAAGACCGGCGGGGAGAAGTTCTCGGCGCTGATGCGCGCGGCGGCGTTCTACGCGGTCTGGTATCCGGGGCGCTGGTTCGGCTGGGGGCTCTGGCCCCGCTACGCCGGATTCGGGAAGCTCGCGCCGCACCTGAGGTTCGCCGAGCGGTCGTGCCGGAAGCTCGCCCGGTCGGTGTTCCACGGGATGATCGTCCACGGTCCCAAGCTCCAGAAAAAGCAGGCGTTCCTCTTCCGGCTCGTGGACGTCGGCCTCGAGCTGTTCGCGATCTCGGCCTGCTGCTCGCGGGCGCGCGCGATGCGCGACGAGCGCAACCCCGACACGGCGCGCGCCGAGGAGCTCGCGGATCTGTATTGCCGGAACGCGCAGCGCCGGGTGAAGCGGCTGTTCAAGGACCTCTGGAACAACGACGACGTCCTCAAGTACCGGGTGGGGCAGCACGTGCTCGACGGCACCCACGCCTGGCTCGAGGAGAACTCCATGGGGGCCCTCCCCGTCCGGCTGCGGGAGAAGCAGGGCGTGAGCGCGTAGCATCGAACGGGTCTAGGATGTGCGGCTGAAAGGAGACCTCTCGATGCGCAAGATGTTCTTCATGGCGGCGCTCGCCGTCGCGGCTCTGATTCTCGTCCCCATGGCCGTCGCCGGCGAAGGCCACGATCACGGCGCCGCCGGCAAGGAAGTCACCGTCACCGGCAAGATCCTGTGCGCCAAGTGCACGCTCAAGAAGGCGGACGCCAAGGGCTGCCAGGACGTCCTGGTCGCCGACGAGGGCGGCAAGTCCGTCGAGTACTACCTCACCAAGAACGACGTCGCCGAGAAGTACGGGCACGTCTGCCAGGGCGAGAAGGCGGTCGTCGCCACGGGCACCGTCATGGAGAAGGACGGCAAGACCTGGTTGACCGCTACCAAGATGGAAGCCCCCACGAAGGGCTGATCCGTCCCGGGCGGTCGGCGATAATGCGGCGGCGGGGTTTCCCGCCGCCGTTCTTCTTTTCGAGGTGCCCCGTGTCGCTCACCCGCCGTCGCGCCCTCGTCGCCTTCGCCACCGCCGCCGCCGGCTCCGCCGTCTTCGGCCGCGCGCTCGCGTCGGTCGCCGGGAGCAGCCCCGAGGTCACCGACGCGATGATCCGCGAGGCGTCGTGGGTCTCCGGCGTCCCGCTCGACGAGGACAAGCGCAAGCTGCTCGCGAAGGGGCTCGCGCAGCTGCAGGAGGGGTTCGCGGCGATGCGCGCGGTCGCCGTGGACAACGCCGTGCCTCCCGCGTTGTTCTTCGACGCGACGCCGGGGGCGGCTGCCGTTGCGGAGACGGGGGCGGGAACGACGGCATGGTCTCCGCGCGGCGGCTCGCGGCCGAAGACCGACGACGATCTCGCGTTCGCGTCGGTCGGGACGATCGCGGGGCTGCTGAAGTCGAAGAAGCTCTCGTCGACGGAGCTGACGAAGCTCTACCTCGCCCGGCTGAAGCGGTTCGACCCCAAGCTCCTCTGCGCGATCACGATCACCGAGGAGCTCGCGCTGAAACAGGCCGAGGCGGCCGACCGCGAGCTGTCGAAGGGGGTGTGGCGCGGCCCCCTCCACGGGATCCCCTGGGGGGCCAAGGACCTGATCGCCGTGCCGGGGTATCCCACCACCTGGGGCTCGGTCCCCTTCAAGACGCAGGTGCGCCCCGAGAAGGCGACGGTCGCCGAGCGCCTCGAGCGCGCCGGTGCGGTGCTCGTCGCGAAGACCGCGGTGGGGGAGCTCGCCTGGGGCGACGTCTGGTTCGGCGGGATGACGCGTAACCCGTGGAAGATCGAGCAGGGCTCGAGCGGCTCCTCCGCGGGGTCGGCGAGCGCCGTCGCCGCGGGGCTCGTCGGGTTCGCGATCGGCACCGAAACGTGGGGGAGCATCGTCTCGCCGTGCACGCGGTGCGGGGTGTCGGGATTGAGGCCGACCTTCGGGCGCGTCGGGCGATCGGGGGTGATGGCGCTCGCGTGGTCGATGGACAAGCTCGGGCCGATCGCGCGCTCGGTCGAGGATCTGGCGCTCGTCTTCGCGGCCATCCACGGCGCCGACCCGGGCGATGCGGCTTCGGTGACGCGTCCGTTCGCCTGGCCTCCGCGGCGCGATCCGAAGTCCATCCGCCTCGGCTTCGTCCCGGCGTTGTTCGACTTCGACTACACGCAGTGGGGGGAGAACGACGAGGAGCGGCGCCAGCTCGCGGAGTGGAAGGAGTTCGACCAGCGCTCGCTCCGGACCCTCCGGACCCTGGGTTACGACCTCGTTCCCGTGGAGCTTCCCGGAAGCCATCCGGTCGATCCGCTGCAGGTCATCCTCACCGCCGAGGCGGCGACCGCGTTCGACGAGCTCACCCGCTCGGGACGCGACGGCGAGCTCGTCCGGCAGGTCGAGCAGGCGTGGCCCAACGTCTTCCGGCAGGGGCAGTTCGTTCCCGCCGTCGAGTACCTGCGCGCCAATCGCATCCGGACCCTCGTGATGCGGGCGATGGAGGAGGTCTTCCGCAAGGTGGACGTCTACGTCGTGCCGTCGTTCGGGGGAGACAACCTCCTGCGGACCAATCTCACCGGGCACCCGGCCGTCGTCGTCCCGAACGGGTTCGGCGCCGCCGATGGAACCCCGACGAGTCTCACCTTCCAGGGGCCGCTCCACGGCGACGACCTTGTCCTCGCCGTGGCCCAGGCCTACCAGCAGGCCACCGACTTCCACCGGCAGCGGCCGCCGGGGTTCTGAGGGAACGATGACGACGATCCTGTTGGCCGGTTGGCTGCTCGCGGCCCCCGCGGCGGAGGACTTCGCGGCCGAGACGCGCGCGTGGCGGGAGCGCCGGATCGAGCGCCTCCGGAGCGAGACGGGCTGGCTCTCCCTCGTCGGACTGCATTGGCTCGAGGAAGGCGAGAACGCGATCGGGACCCTTCCCGGGACCTGGATCCTCGAGGGAGGGAGGGTTCGCGTGAAGGCCGACCCCGCCCTCGGGCTCACCGTGGACGGGAAGGCGGTCGGCGAGGCCAGCCTCGTGAGCGACCTGAACGAGAACCCCTCCGCGATCCGGCTCGGGGAGGTCCGCGCCCAGCTGATCGAGCGCGGGGAGCGGTTCGCGATCCGCGTGCGCGATCCGAAAAGCCCGGTGCGGGCGGGCTTCAAGGGGATCGACACGTACCCGCCGGACGCGAGGTTCCGCATCGTCGCCGAGTGGGAGCCCTACGCGACGCCGAAGGAGATCGACGTCCCCAACGTCCTCGGCACCGTCGACAAGGCGCGGGCGCCGGGGGTGGCGAGGTTCACGGTGAACGGCGTGCCGTGCGCCCTCGAGCCGATCCTCGAGGAGGGGGACACGCCGCTGTTCTTCATCTTCAAGGACGCGACCAGCGGGAAGGAGACCTATCCCGCCGGCCGCTTCCTCTACGCCGCGGCGCCGAAGGACGGGAAGGTCGTCCTCGACTTCAACCGCGCCTACAACCCGCCCTGCGCCTTCACCCCCTACGCGACCTGTCCGCTCCCTCCGAAGCACAACCGCCTGACCGTCGCGATCGAGGCGGGGGAGAAGACCTGGCACTGACGCTCAGAACGTCAGCCGGTACGACAGGCTCAGGTCCCGACCGGTCAGGGGCACCTCGTCCTTGAACCGCGACCCGTGGTTCCGGGCGAGCTCGTCGGTGAGGTTGACGCCGCGCAGGATCAGGTCGTGGACCGTCCGACCCGCGACGATCCGGTATCCCACCGCCGCGTTGAGCCAGGTGGTCCCCTCGGTCGGCGTTTCGAGCGGGGCGACGCGGTCCTGGTCCCCGGTCCGGAGCACCTCGAGGTTGCCCCACAGCTTCGGGCCCTGGTACCGGACCGCGACGCCGTAACGCGCGGCGGGGATGCGCGGGAGCGGCGTCCCGTCCCCGAGCTCCGCACGCACCGTGTCGTAGCGCAGGTCGAGCTCGACGTGGTGCGGCTCCGAGTGGAACAGCTCGACGTGGACGAGCGCCTCGAGTCCGCGGAACTCCGCGTCGCCCTGCGTGAACCGGTAGATCGGAAGGCCGCTGTCGACGTCCACCTCTCCCGTGGCGCGGTCGTAGATGTAGTCGTCGAAGTCGTCCCGGAAGAGGTTGACCTCGCCCCGCACCCTGCCGGCCAGCCGCCGAACCGACAGGTCGACGCCCAGGCTCGCTTCCATCCCGAGGCCGTCGTCGCCGATCTCGAAGGCGAAGGTCGCGACGTGGGGGCCGTTCGAGTACAGCTCCTCGGGGGTCGGAAGTCGCGCGGAGCGCGCGAGCGTCAGCGCGACCGACCAGTCTCCGGCGGGTTTCCACACGGCGCCGGCGGAGGCGCTGAGCGCGTCGAAGTCGCGGTCCTGCAGCGTCGGGTCCGACGAGTCGGTCTGCTGGCGCTCCCAGCGCGCGCCGAACTCCCCGAGGAGCTTGCCGCGGCCGATCTCCTCGAACACGAACAGCGCCTGCGTCTTCGTCGTCGTCGGCTGGACGTAGGCCTCGTCGCCCTCTGCCCTGAAGTCGCGATCGGTCAGATGGACTCCGAAGTTCCCCTCGAACGCCCCCAGCCGCCGGTGGAGGAGCTCCGCCCGCGCCTCCCAGCTGTCGTTGGAGAACCGGGTCCCGACCTCGTCGCCCTCGAGCTCGACGTGTTCGTAGTCGGACGTGCCGGCCCTTGCCCGGATCGAGCGCAGGAACCCCGCCGGGACGTCGTATTCTCCGCGCAGGTCGACGCGTGTCTGGTCGAGGTCGATGCGCACCTCCTCCTCGACCGCGGAGCCGTAGTTCGACGCGAAGTCGGTGTAGGCCACGCCCACGAACCCGTTCGGGCCGACGTAGGACGCCCCCACGGTGCCGCGCCGGGTGTCGAGGTCGCTGTTGGCGAGCGTCCCCTCGGGGGTGTCGAGGTCGTCCGCGCCGCGGTCGAGGTAGCCGACCTGCCAGGCGAAGCGACCGGCGCCCCCGCCGAGGTCGGCGCTCGCGGCGCGCTCGTCGGCGGCGGAGCCGACGCGGGCGCCGACCGAGCCCTCGATCCGCTGCGTCGGCACGTGGTCGGGGACGCGGCCGTCGAGCACGTTCACGACCCCTCCCACGGCGCTGCTTCCGTACAGGAGGGTCGCCGCGCCGCGCACGACCTCGATCCGGTCGGCGCCCATGGGGTCGTAGCTCACCGCGTGGTCCGGGCTGACGTTCGAGGCGTCGGCGGTGCCCAGGCCGTCCTCGAGGATGCGCACGCGGTCCCCGGTGAACCCGCGGATCACGGGCCGGCTCGCCCCCGGCGCGTAGTAGTTCGAGCTGACTCCCGGCTCCTGGGCGAGGGTCTCGCCGAGCGTCGCCTGCGCCCGCCGCTGCAACTCGACCCCCTCGAGGATCGCCACCGGCTGCGCGACCTCCGCGAGGCTGCGGGCGTCGGCGCTCGCGCTGACGACGATGTTCTCCTCGTGGATCCCGAGGTCGATGCGCACGCGCAGCGGCGTGGCCCGCCCTTCCACGACGTCGACCTCGGCGACGGCGGTCCCCCAGCGCGGGCTTTCGACACGGACGTGGTAATGGCCGCCGGGGACGCCGTCGAAGCGGAAGGCCCCGGCGGCGTCGGTCTGGGCGCGGCGACGCAGCTCGACGAGGGTCACCCTCGCGTCGGCCGCGGGCTCGTCCTGCGCGTTGACGACGACGCCGAGGACCGAGCCGTCGGCGGAGCGGGACGGGGGAGCCAGACTCACGGAAAAGAACAGGACGGCGGCGAGCGCCGCGAAGCGACACGCGAACATGGGAGCTCTCCTCGACGAATGGAAACGGAAAGGAATCAGGCTTCGTCGGAGGGGCGTGCGGGCGGGGCGCGGGCCGGGGCGGTCTCGGCGACGAGGCGATCGGAAGCGGTTCGAGGCTCGAGGAAGCGGACGACCGCGAGGGCGGCCGGGGCGGCGACGCCGCTCGGGGCGGGGGCGGCGGCGGCCGGGGCGCTCGCCGCCTGGCAGACCGCGCAGTCGGTCGAGGGACCCGCGTGGTGGTGGAGCGCGGCGCCCAGCGAGACCAGGACCACGCACGCGATTGCGAGCAGGGCCGTCGGGAGGAAAGCACGGGCGCGCGCCATGGCGGCGGAGGATTTACACGGGCGATCCCGGATCGTCAAGGGTCTCAGTCGCCGGAGGTGAAGGCCACGACCATGACCGCGACGATGAAGAGGAGGTAGCCGACGAGCGCCCCCACGGCCCAGCGGTTCCCGAAGTTGACCGTGTACCCGAGCCCGAAGCGGTGCTCGACGAAGAACGACGGGTCGTCGGGAGCGTAGTAGAACAGCCCGAGCTTCCACGCGCGGTCGTCGGCGAGCCCGTCGGCCAGCGGTGCCGCGGCGGCGCGCCCTTCGAGTCGCGCTCCCCCCTGGCCGTACCGCACCGCCAGGTAGAGCGCTCCGCCGAGGGCGATCACGAAGAGCGCACCCGCCCCGACCATTGTCTCGGGGCCGAGCGCCTCGCGCGCTCCCCGCGCGACGTCGATCGACCCGACGGCGAGCGAGCCGAGGAGCACGCTCGTGACGATCGCCACCAGGGAGAGGAACCGCGCGGTCGCATTCCGGAATCGGGACTGCGCCCACTCGGAGACGGCCGTCTGCTCGGTCCGCAGGGCGCGTTTCGCCCTGGTGGTCATCACGGCGGTGCCGGCGACGATCAGGCCCATCGCGATCGCCATCACCGGCATGAGGAACACGACGGCCGCCGACTTGTTCGACCAGTCGTCGGGCTCTCCCGAGATCCCGAAATGGGTCGGGATGCGGTCGGGAAGCGCCGGGTAGTGCGCGAAGGTGTGGGCGAGGGCGAATCCGCCCGTCAGGACGGCGACTCCCATCGCGACCCAGGGGAGCCGCGTCGGCGGAGCGACCTCCCCCCCGATCGTCGAAACGGACACCGGACGCTCGACGCCGCGGCCGAGCTCGCGCGCCCGGCGGTGGGCGCGCAGGTACGCGAAGAACGCCGGAACCCCGAGCGCCATTCCGGGGGCGAGCGAGGCGGGCGACTTCGGGAAGAACGCCGCGAGCGCCGCGGTGGCCGCCAGGCTCGCGACGGTCACGATCGTGATGTCCCGGTACCAGCCGGCGGTGATGGCGCGCGCCCGGTCCGACACCCCCCGTTCCGGGCCGACGTAGGCACCGAACAGCAGGCCGCGCCGCCCGAGCCGGGGGTACAGGAACAGGAACCCCGCGGTCAGGGCGACGGTCACGAACCCGAGGACGTGGATCACCACGGTGTCCATCACGAGCCTCCTGAGCCCGATCCGCCGGCTTCGAGGGCGCGGCGGAGCGCGGATTCGATCTCTTCCGTGGAAAACCCCGCCTGGCGCATCCGTGCGACGAGCTCCCGCATCTCGATCGCGAACCCCTCGCGCGCCGCCCGGGGCGCGCGCCGCGCGGGGGCCGCGACGACCGCCCCCTCGCGCTCGCGCAGCTGGACGAACCCCTCGTCCTCGAGCAGCCGGTATCCGCGGGCCACGGTGTTGAGGTTCACGCCGAGGTCCGAGGCGAGCGAGCGCACGGGGGGGAGGCCGGCGCCCGGCTCGAGCAGCCCCGAGGCGATCGCCTCCCGCACCTGCCGCGCGATCTGGACGTAGACGGGCTCCTCCCCGTCCCGGTCCACGCGAAGCACGAACGCGCCCATGCCGCGATTGTATACCAAAAGATATACAGCCGCCGCCGCGCGGCGTCGGAATCCTTGCCTGCCGACCCCCGCGCGCGTGTAGCATTCGTCTTCGAGTTCCACACGGAGGGGAAGCCCATGGAACGCAGCTGGACCCGCTTCTACGACCCGGGCGTGCCGAAGTCGCTCACGATCCCGGAGATCACGCTTCCGGATCTGCTCGACGTCGCGGCGAAGGAATGGCCCGACAAGATCGCGGTGCGGTTCTTCGTCAACCCCAAGCTGCCGTCGTCGACGATGACGTACCGGCAGCTCCAGGTGGCGTCGCAGAAGTTCGCGACGGCGCTCTTCCAGCTGGGCGTGCGCAAGGGGGACCGCGTCGCGGTCATGCTGCCGAACTGCCCGCAGTTCGTGGTCGCCTTCTACGGCGTCCTGCGCCTGGGCGCCATCGCGGTCAACACGAACCCGCTCTACGTCTCCCGCGAGATGAAGGAGCAGTTCGCCGACGCGGGGGCGGAAACGGTCATCCTGCTCTCGACGTTCTTCCCGCGCCTTCGCGAGATCCACGCCGCCACCAAGGTGAAGCGCGTGATCGTCGTGGACATCGCCAGCCCGCTGTCGTGGCCGGTGCGGCAGATCGTGCATCTCGCCCAGAAGAAGGCGGGCGAATACGTCGTCGTGAAACCCCAGTCGGACATCTTCTATTACGAGCACCTGCTCGATCACTACCCGCCGAGCCCCCCCGGCGCCGACCTGAAGCCCGGCGACGTGGCGCTGTTCCAATACACCGGCGGCACGACGGGAATCCCGAAGGCGGCGATGCTCACGCACCGCAATCTCGTCGCGAACACGCTCCAGGTCGGGGCGTGGTTCTGCAAGTCCGAGCGCGGGAAGGAGACCTTCCTCGGCGCGATCCCGTTCTTCCACGTCTACGGGATGACCGCCTGCATGATCTACGCGATCTCGATCGGCGCCGAGATCGTCGTGATTCCGCGCCCGCGCCCCATCGACATCGTGCTCGACACGATCGCGAAGACCAAGCCGACGATCTTCCCGGGCGTGCCCACGATCTACGCCGCGATCAACAACCACCCGAAGGTGAAGGACTACGACCTCCACTCCATCAAGTACTGCCTGAGCGGCGCGGCGCCGCTCCCGGTCGAGGTGCAGGAGCAGTTCGAGCGGATCACCGGCGGCAAGCTCGTCGAGGGGTTCGGGATGAGCGAGCTGTCGCCCGTGTCGCACTGCAACCCCCTCGAAGGCAAGCGCAAGGCGGGCTCGATCGGGATCCCGGTGCCGGAGACCGAGTCGAAGATCGTCGACCTCGAGACGGGCGAGGACGTCCCCATCGGCAAGGAGGGGGAGCTCATCGTCCGCGGTCCCCAGATGATGCTCGGGTACTGGAACCGGCCCGACGAGACGGCGAGGACGATCCGCAACGGCTGGCTGCACACCGGCGACATCGCGAAGATGGACGACGACGGGTACACGTTCATCGTGGACCGCGCGAAGGACATGATCGCGGCCTCGGGTCTCAAGGTCCTCCCGCGCGAGGTCGAGGAGATCCTCTACATGCATCCGAAGGTCATGGAGGCGGTCGTCGCCGGCGTTCCCGATCCCTATCGCGGGGAGACGGTGAAGGCGTACGTCGTCCTCAAGACCGGCGAGTCCTCGACCCCGCAGGAGATCCAGGACTTCTGCCGCCTGCATCTCGCCCCCTTCAAGGTTCCGACGGCGGTCGACTTCCGCACCGAGCTTCCGAAGACCCTCGTCGGGAAGGTGCTCCGGCGGGTGCTCGTGGACGAGGAGAAGAAGAAGATCGCCGACGCGAAGGAAGCCGCGAAGGAGTAGGCGATGGCGGCGGGACGGACG